>JALFJX010000003.1 GCA_022775905.1 Methanobrevibacter sp. | reverse complement strand
TTGGTCTTGAATGTTCGTTTCCTTGATTTTGGCATTGTTTTTTGGAAAGCATTTTCAATTTTGTTACTTGTCTTTTCAATTTTCTTATCTTTTAAGTGATAAATGAAGCTTTTATATCTTGGGAAAATGAATTTTCTAATTATTTTATAAATAACTGGATAAAAATCATCTTTACGATAAATTAAAGATTGTACTTCATTTTTGAATTCATCAATGTCATTTAAATAGAATAAATCTTTGATCATTTTCAGTTGTTTATGACATTCTTGATATTCTTCGTCAGAAATGCGATTTTTATCTTTAAAATTTTTTAATTGTTTGTTTAAACTTTTTTTTAGTATGGAAAATACATAATTGATGTTTAAAACCTAATTTTGGGATAATTGATGTATAACTATTCTAGTTATAACTGATGAATATTTTAATTATCGTCAAGAGAGATATGCCTTAAAAGAAATCGGACGTGTTTATGGAAGAGTAGGAAATTATGAACTTGCTATAACTCATTATGAAAAAAATCATCACCGAGAAAGAATTTAACTTTTATAAATTTTATCAAAGAATCTGCTTGTGTTTAGAAAAACTTAAAGATTATAAATGTGAATTAGAAGCCATTAAACTATATTATAATAATCCTCCAATCCAAATTAGCGAAGACAGTGACGAATGGTTTGAAAAAAGATTAAAAAATGTTAATGCAAAATTAAATACTAAGTATACTATTGATGATTTAAAATCATAGACATTTAATCATAAAAAATGTAAATTGGAAATTATCTGTTATTTTTCCAGTGATATAATTTATTGGCCGTGTCTCTTCTTGTTTCATTGAATTGGTATTGGCCTTCATCACCATAACTTGCAAAATGATGTGACTGGACAAAATCACTACAAGAATCTCCTGGTCCATTTGTCGGATACCCTCTAAGACAAACCATTCCATGAGCTGCACCATATGGACTAACACTCCAATAAGTACAGTTTAAACAAATATTGTCTCCATTATCTATCATGGAATCATAATCAGGTTCTTCAAAGTCATAATCATCATCAAAACTTATATCTTTACTATAAACTGCATCTTCTTTACGTACTGATTGACTGCATGTATAACAATAATATTCATCACATAAATCTCCTAACTCATCACCACATGTAGGGCATGTAGCAACAATAACTTCATCTTCGCTAAACATTCCTCCACCACATTCATGGCACAAATATCCACCAATTACATCATCTAACTCGGCACCACACTTTGGACATATCTTCATATAATCACCAACAATATTCTATTGTGTATATTTTGTTTATAAAGATTAGTGTTAAAATAAAAAAGAGAAAGTAGTTATGTTAACTACTATAAAGATCTGTAAATATCCATGATGGATCATATGCTATGAGATAGCCATCTTCACACCAGAGAGTTCTGACATTTCCAGAAGTTGTATCAGCCACTGCAGCAGGATCTCTGTTAATCCGGCTTCCTCCAGTGTAATTCACGAATAACCATATAATTTTTAAAAAAAAGTAATATTTAATAAAAAATTTTTAAAAAAATCCAAAAATAATATATAAATTAATTGAATAAATTCATTGATTTGACAAATAACTTGAAGATTGTTAATATGACTCATATTTAACACAAGAATATTTGATAAAAAATAAAAAAATAATGATTATTCATCAACCCATAATTTTACAGTATCTTTTGAATTATATACATTAGCACCGGGAATTGATAAACCATTCATAATTTCTGCACCTTTGCATAAATCATCCAAATCCTTTAGAGATCTGCCGAAACCAGACCCTTCATGAGTAACGAACGGCTTAACTGTTTTTCCTGAAAAGTCAAGCTGTTCCAATTGTGTCCACATAGGCATTGGAAGTGTTCCCCACCAGTTTGGAAAACCAATATAAATTGTATCATATGAAGATATATCACCAACGGACTCTTTAATTTCAGGCCTTGCATCATCTTTTCTTTCTTTTTTAGCAACTTCAGTGCATTCCATATAAGATTCAGGATATGGAACTTTCGGTTCGACTTTAAACAGATCAGCACCAGTGAATTCTTGAATATAATCAGTGATTACTTCAGTATTTCCTTTTTCGATGTTTTTGAGTTCACCGCCGAAGTAATTTTCCCCTTCTCTTGAATAATAAATAATTAAGTTTGACATAGTTAAACCTCTTGTTTAATATTTAATAAAATATACTATTTAAATGTTGTTATACGCAACAATTATTTCGATTAATAAAAAAAGAAAAGAATAATAAGAAATTATTCTTTGATAGAACGAGCAAGTTCTGCACCTTTTTCGAATGCTTCAGCAAGTACATCCTCATCAGGTACGAATAAAACATCCATAGTGTCAGTTACATTAAATCCTGCTTTTTCCAAGTCTCTTTGGAGTTTAGCTACTGCTCCTCCACCCCATCCTTTGGATGAGAAGATTAAAGCATTTTTCTCACTGCCGGTTCCTTTGAAGTTTACGCAGTCCAACCAGTATAACATGTTACCGATTCTTGGGAACGGCTTGTTCATCATTGTAGGAGCACCGATTGCAATAGCTTTTGAGTCCAAAATGTCAGTAATTACATCATCAGGACCGTCTTCCTGCATGAAGTACATTTCAACTTCTACGCCTTCACTCATAATACCTTCAGCAATTTGGAATGCTAATTTTTCGGTTGAGTGGTGCATGGTGTCATAGATAACAGTGATTTTGTCTTTACATACACCAGATCCCCATTCTGAGTATTTTTCAACGATTGGTGCTGGATTTGTCCAGATTTGACCGTGACATGGTGCAATCATTTTAATTTGTTCTAAAAGACCGCTGTCTGTTAACTCCTGTAATTTCATTCTGAGCATTGGAGAACCTAATGTTACAAGATTAGCATAGTATTTTTGTGCTTCTCTTAAAAGGTAGTCAACAGAATAATCGCTGTCTAATCTTTTTGAGTGACATACGTGTTGACCGAATGCATCATTTGAGAATAAAATTCCTTCTTCTGCTAAAAATGTAAACATACTGTCAGGCCAGTGAAGCATTGGTGCTGATATGAATTTTAAGGTTCTTCCACCAATGTCGATTTCATCTCCGGTTGCAACAGGAGTGATTTCCAAATCAGAGAAGTTGTGATATTGAGCTTCCAAAAAGTTTATACAATTTTGTGATGCGTAGATTTCTGCATCAGGATTGTATTTTGCAATAGTATCTCTCAAGAATGTTGAGTGGTCCATTTCAGAGTGGTTTTGGACAAATACATCGATTTTGAATTCTTTTCCTTCTTGTTCGAATGCATCTTTTACTCTTGCATCGAATTGTTCGAATAATCCCCTGTAGACATTATCGATTAAAACTGTTTTTTCTTCACCGAATACCAAGTATGCATTGTATGTGGTACCAGGAATTCCATATCCGTGGAAAGTTCTACTATTCCAGTGGATTACACCTACCCAGTAAACCCCATCTGCCATTTTAAATGCTTTTGCTTTCATTGTAATACCTCAAATAATATTTAAGTTATATAAATTTATATTCTATGTATTATATAAACTAATTCATATTTAACAAAAAGAGGTTATATTTTTGAACAAAAGAATCGATTTACATATGCATACATTATTCAGTGACGGTGAATTATTGCCATCTGAACTTGCAAGAAGAGCTTTGAAGTTAAAGCATAAAGTAATAGCTATGACAGACCACGTTGACTGGTCAAATGTTGAAGCAATACCAACAATCCAGGATGCAATCGATGACATCAATGAAAACTGGGACATTACTGCAGTTTTAGGAGCAGAAGTAACCCATGCACCACTTGAATCCATTGACGGAATTGCAAAACGTGCAAAAGAGTTAGGTGCTAAAATAGTTGTTGTCCACGGTGAAACATTAAACGAACCTGTGCTTCCAGGTACCAACCGTGCAGCTGTTGAATCCAAATACGTTGATATTTTAGGACACCCTGGGTTAATTACAAAAGAAGAAGCTGAAATAGCACTTAAAAATGATATTTATCTTGAAATTTCAGCACGTAAAGGACACTGCCTTGGAAATGGTCATGTTGCAAACATTGCACGTGAAGTTGGAAACAAATTGCTTGTAGATACTGACTCCCATGCTCCTGGAGACTTGATTACTTTTGAAAAATCATACAAAGTTGCATTAGGTGCAGGATTAAATCATGACGAAGCTATGAAAGCTATTGTTGATAATCCTCATGAATTACTCAAAAGCAAAGGAATTTTATGAAAGCATCCCAACTTTTAGAAATCATCAAAAAGGATATCAAAGACTATCCTATCGAATACTTGAGAAATAAAGTAACCGATGACAGGTACAAAGATCCTCTTACTAAAAAACTTGCAAAATATAACTCAAATGTGTATGATGATATATATGAGACAGTTATCTTGGATGATTTTGACATCAAGGACAAAGTAATTGAAAATATGCGTCAAGATATTAAATTTTATTTCGACAACTATAGCGGAGGTGAAGACGAACATTCATTATTCGCTGAAAACATTTCACTATACTTGGCACTAATAGCTAAAAAACCACTTCACCCATATGGCGAAGACAAAAAAGAAGAAATATATTTTTCAAACGACTCCTACTACTGCAAGGGCCGTATGAAATATATTCATGATAAAAAATCATTATGCAGATATTGCGTCTGCAAAAATGTTGGATTTATGGATTTATTTTAACACTTTATATGTTAAAATCAAATCTTTTTCTAACTCATATGAATCAGTGAGTTCAAATCTGACTGCTTCATCCATCAAATCAAAACCTTCACCGTCAAAAAATGTTTTGGACTCTGCACCACCAACAACCATCGGTGCAACACATACTCTTATCTCATCAATGAGACCTGCTTTTAACATTGAGAAATTTAAAGTTGAACCACCTTCAAGCATAAGCTTATCAATTCCCTCTTCGTGAAGATAGCTCATGAGCAGTTTCAAATCCACCCTTTCGCTTCCAGAATAGAAGAACTTGACTTTCCTTTTTCTAAATGTTTCATATTTCTCAGAAGCCATCAAATCCTCCTTGTAGTCTCTTGCACATGCAATGATTGTTTTTGCATCGGAATTTGTTATTCTTGCATCAATTGGTGTTCTGCATTTGCTGTCAACTACTACACGTACTGGATTATCATCAGGATTTGCATCAATTTTGTGAACAGTAAGTCTTGGATCATCAGCAATTACAGTCCCGATTCCAACCATGATTGCATCACATTCCTTTCTAAGTTCATGAACCCTTTCAAGGTCCTTTTTACCTGAAATGTTTGAGCTTCCTGTTTTTGTTGCGATTTTACCATCCAATGTCATAGCAGCACTTAATATTACATAAGGTCTCATCATGTTATCACCTAAATATGATATAGCATTTCCTTGATTTGAAGGAAGTTGACTAGTGTTTTGCTTTCAAGAACACCAGGCATTGTCAAAGCTACAATAATACCAAGAAGCCCAAATGCAATTCCAATTGCCCAGATTATTTTAACAGCATCCTTTTCTGCAATAGGCTTTCTCAATACCAATCTGATTAAAGATTTAAATCCAACAGCAGGTCTTACCAATTTACCCTCATCGTTTAACTGGGTTGGTTTTTGCTGCTGACGGTTCATGAAACCAGCAGAATAGAATTTTAAAGCAGCATCAATAATATTCGGCATCAATACAATAAATGCAATCAGTTTTACACGACCAATGAATGCAATACATACAATAGCTGCACCAATAATCAATGTACCAGTATCCCCCGGAAAAATCTTAGCAGGATATCTGTTATAGTATAAAAATGCAATCAATGCACCGAGCATACTCATGGAAATGATTGTAACGTCATATTTTCCAAGAATGATACATGCTATTGTAAGTGAAGTCATTGAAATGATACCTAAACCTGATTCAATACCGTTTAGACCTGCAAGCATGTTTGTAAGGTTTGATCCGATGGACAATGCAATAGGAATTGTAATCAAGTATAATAATCCAACGTTAGGAGGTGCTGCCCAAATCAATGGAAGACCTGCAAGGAACAAAAGGAAGAATTTTTCTTTTGAGGACAATGCAAGAAGGTCATCTGCAATTCCAATTATTCCGACAAGCAATATTACAACAAGAACAACAACCAATTTAAATGCAATGATATCATGCATATAAATTCCGGAAAACATTCCTATAATAAATCCGAAAAGAATTCCAAAACCACCCATCTCCGCAACGACAGGTTTCCATGATTTGTGAATGTCCTTTCCAACAATATCAGCGGCTTCGAGTTTTTTAATAATCCTCGGCATAGTTAATCTGGATACAAAAAAAGATAGTAATCCACAGATTAAAGCTATCCCATACAAAGGAATTTGTGGTAAAATCATCATAATAAACTATTTAAAGTTCATTATTAAAAAAAGTAATTATTTTTTGTTTAAAATATAATAAACACTCCTTAACGGAATATTTAATTTTTCAGAAATCTCTTTTGCAGATAAACCTTCATCCTTAAGGTTTTTAATCTCTGAATGATTGTATTTTCTTTTTCTATTATCGAACTGAGCTTTGCTTTTTTTAAGCAGATAATAAACACGACTAAGTTTCAAATCCAATTCATGAGCTATTTCCTTGGGTTTCAAACCTTTATTTGACAATTCCAAAACTTTAAATTCAATACCATCTGTCTGGCTTTTAGCTCCCCAGTTATATTTCTTCCTGACTTCAATGTCAAGCTGAGATAACGCTTCAATATAAGTATTTGAAGTTCTCTTATACACACTAGGAGAACAGGTGATAACCTCCAAATTAGGATAATTTTCCATTAAATCCACAATGATTGCAGAACTTAACGCCTTTGTTATATGAATTGTTGTTACATCCTCATCCATATAATCACTATTTCTTAATTAAATCTAAAAATTTCTTGGATTTTTCGCTTTTAGGATTTTTGATATTGTCAATATTCTTTATTTCCTTTTTGACTTTGGATTCGTTGATATTGAATGCATTACTGATACTTTCAAGTTCAATATCTGAATTTTCATAAATTAATGCAGCACCCAATGCCACATTGTTGAATTTAATATTGGAACTTTTAATCTGCTTTTCGAATTTGAACTTGTCATATAATAACAGATCCATCTCGCGAACATGAATTATTTTAATATTTGTATACATGTTTAAAGTTTCAATTACCTTTCTGTGTGTAGTTTGGAATACCTTTCTTTGTTCACGGTCGAGTTCAACCCTAATATAAGGGAACGGACTAATATCAATCTTACGTGAATTGTTTGATGTTGTAAGGTAATATCTGAATATATCCCAAATAATAAGTGCAGGTGCAATGTTTCTTAGGATATTCTTATAAACATTATCTCTTTTCTTTAAGTCACGGTTGAGAGACCTGTTTATATTTCCATATTTGTCGTAAAAGCCTAATTTTTTGAAGTTCTCTTCAATCTGAGTTTTTCTCCATTTGTCAATGGCTTCAACATCATATTTATCAATAAAATCAGGAGTTTTATTTTCATATTCAGCAAAGATTTCATCATATTTTTTAATTCTTTTAAAATCAGCCAGCTTTCTTTTTAGTATTTCATCCTTGATATCCTCGATTATCTGTTCACTGTATCTGACATAACCTAAAGCAAGTGCTGTCCTTGCATGTTTGTCATCGATGATAGCAGGTTTTGTTCTGTGAAATCTTAATGCCTCTATTCTTACGTGTTTACCGTAGATTCTTCTTACCTCTTCCTCATAATTGTTTACATATTCTGAATCCAAGGTAACATTTTTTCTAACAAGACGATTATTTTTATCTCTAAAACGTATGACGAGAGCAATTGTTTTAACAACTCCCCTACGTTCTTGTTTAAGTATGTTTAAAACTTGTTTAAGGGATTCACGACCGAATCCACTAAGTTCATTTCTTAATACCATATAATTACCTGATAACGGTAGGTATGGAATTATTTCTATCCTATGGGTTGCATCCTTTTGGATTTTAAATGAAAAATTAGTGCAGCCACAGCTGCATCTGCCTTCCATCTGTTTATATTCACTCATAGAATATTTTTTATAACATGAATCACATTTTACGTATCCAAATTGTTCAAGATTACCAATTGCGATTTTATGTGAGTCAATAGCTGATTTTACCCTATCAAGAATGTTTTTCTTAGCGTTTGCCTTCATTCTAAATATCTTATTGTGTCGACTGCTTTCGCCCATCTCTTCAACATCAACATCAGCTACAGCTTTTGCCCCATATTTGTTTAAGGATGTAAAAGGGGTTGTGTAGCCCTGTGCATCCATATCATCTTTTAATTTTTGCAAATAGTTTAATCTGTCATCTAGTTTAAAATAGAGGTCCTTGAAATGTTCAAAATCTTCGATATTATCCAGACTAATGGAGTCATTTGTTATTTCTTTTAGGTAGTTCTCGGCTTTATTTACTAGAGCAGATTCGGGCATTTTAATCTATTTTTATTGAATTCTTTCGCCGACTTCAGCTTTTACGTCAGGAGTTAATAATGCACCGGATTCGCCGGTAGCAAGAATCATACCTTCGGATAAGGTTCCGAATAATTTTGCAGGTTGGAGGTTTGCTACAACACAAACTTTTCTGTCGATTAATTCTTCAGGAGAATAGAATTTTGCAAGACCTGCGACGATTTGTCTAGGTTTTTCTTCACCGATTTCAACTTGTAATTTTAATAATTTGTCAGATTTTTCAATTTTTTCTGCTTCTTTGATTTGTCCGATTTTGATTACAACTTCATCAAATTGGTCAATAGTAATTAAGTCACTCATATTTTCATCCTCGTTAGTTTTTAAGTTTTCTTTAAGTTTTGCTTTTTGAGCCTCTATTTCTTCATCTTCAATCTTTTTAAATAGAGGTTTTGCTTTATTGATTTCATATCCTTCAGGTAAGAAGACATTTGCTTCATTCCAGTCTGATAAGTCATCAATGTTTAATATTTTAGCTATAGCATCAGCTTTTGTTGGTAAATATGGTTTTAATGTGTATGCTAATGTTTTAGCTAATTGATTGGATAAGTATAAACAATTAGCTGCTTTTTGCATATCTTCTTTTACAGCTTTCCATGGTTCTTGATCGTTGAAATATTTGTTTCCTTTTTTAGCTACTTTAAATATTTCAAGTAAACCTTCTCTGAATTCAAATTTGGATATTAATTCACCTACGGTTTCAGGTAAACTTTCAATAGCTTTTTTGAATTCTTCATCATCTTCAGACGGATTTGCATATTCAGGTATTTTGTTATCAAAGAATTTGCGTGTGAATGTGAATGTTCTGTGCAAGAAGTTTCCGATTACATCAGCAAGCTCGTCATTGTTTCTTCTTTGGAAGTCATCCCATGAGAAGTCTGAATCCTTGTTTAATGGAGCATTGATTGTAAGGAAATATCTTAAGAGATCAGGGTCGTAGTCTTTTACAAAGTCAGCAATCCATATAACCCAGTTTTTACTGGTGGACATTTTTTCTCCTTCAAGGGATAAGAATTCACCAGCATAAATCATGTCAGGAGTTTTGCATCCGTATGCTTTTAATAATCCTGGCCAGAAGATTGAATGGTGGTAGATGATGTCTTTTCCAATGAAATGAACTGCAAAGTCATTCCAGTATTCTTCCCATTTTTTGCCAGATCTTTCAGACCATTGTGATGCAGATGAGATGTAACCGAGGAATGCTTCAATCCATACGTATAAAACTTTACCTTCCGCTTCATCCAATGGTACTGGAATACCCCAATTCATATCTCTTGTTAAAATCCAGTCTTTCAATCCTTCTTTTAACCAGTTGGATGCATAGTTTTTAACATTTGCAGGAAGGTATTCATTATTGTCGATGTAATCTTTAAGATCATCTTCAAATTCGGATAATTTGAATGCATACTGATAGGTGTCCTTAATAACAGGAGTTGTTCCACAGGTTATGCAGTGTGGTTCATCGAGTTCTGTTGGGTCTAATGCCCTACCGCATTTTTCACAGTGATCTCCACGAGCTTCAGCACCACAGACTGGACATAATCCTTCAACATATCTATCAGGTAAGAATTTTTTACAGTTTGGACAGTATAATTGCTCTAAATCCTGTTTGTAGATAAATCCTTTATCATATAATTCTTTAAAGAAATTTTGAGAAATTTCATAGTGTTTTTCATCAGTGGTTCTTGAAAAGTTATCTAAAGATATATTCATTGATTTTACATCATCAACAATCATATCATGATATCTTTTAGCAACTTCAATCGGTTTTTTATTTTCCTTATCCGCTTTAACAGCAATTGGTGTACCATGTTCGTCAGTAGCGCAAACCATTAAAACATCATTTCCAGCCATACGATTATATCTTGCATAGATATCTGCAGGCAAATAAGTAGAACGGATGTGGCCTAAATGACATGGTCCATTCGCATAAGGAAGTGCACATGAAATAAATATTTTTGACATTTATATAATCCCCTTATCTAAGTTTAAACATTAAATAATTATGTTATTCATGTATAATAAAATTAGCTTTTTTAATATGAAATTGTCAATTTTGAAGAATGGTTTTCTTATAAAAAAATTTATTATATTTAAAAATATTATTATAATTTAAATATAACAGATATTTATATATCAACATATTAATAAATAAAATAATAGGAGGTAAAAATATGGTTTTAGCTACTTCTAAAATATACGGAAATTACCAAACAAGCATACCTAAAGAGATCAGAAAAAAATGCAACATAAACAAAGATTATGTAATTGAATGGGATTTGACAGAAGATGGACATCCAATAATAAATTTTAGGAAAAAAAGAAATTTTAAAAACATAATTGGTGCGTTTCATTTAGATGAAAAAACCAATTCCGTTGAGTTAAAAAGGAGATTATATGATGACTGAATACTTTTTAGATACTTCTTTTATAATGGCACTACTCCTAGATTCAGACTCCAATCACAAAAAAGCAGTTAATTTAGCATATGTTTTAAATGAAAAATGTTATATTAATAATAATATATTAAATGAAGTTTTAACATTAACTGGAAGAAAATTAAACATTTCTGCTGCCCGAGAAGTCTATTACAATTTGATAGATACATTTGAAGTTTTAAATGAATATGAAATACCCAATTATACCTCAGAAAACTTTAGAATTTTTGAAACATATATTGGAATTAATTCAAAAAAAACTAAATTAAGTTTCACAGATTCAAGCATCATATTGACAATGAAAGAATTTAATATTTTCAATTTAGTTAGTTTTGATAAAGAGTTTGAAAAAATAGAAAATATTGATTTAATTCAAAAATTACAACCAACAAACCATTAAATCATCCCTAACCTACCATAACCACATCACATAAATATTTACTTTGATTATTAGTTAGTTATTTAATATATAAAATAAAAAATTAAAAGTATGGCTGAAGTTTCTTTTATTAACCCATTATCAAACGAAGGAAGAAGCATCCTTCGCAGTTACAGTGATTTAAATCAGATTTTTGAGGAAGATGAATCATTGATTGAAATCTGTACCCGTACAACAAATCAAAAGCTTTCAGATGATTACATTCCAAAATCATATCATGAACTAGCTTTAAAACGTATGCAATGGGCAATTGAAAAAAAGAACAACAAAAACTTCACCCAAGCGGAATTCGAATTTTTAACCAATGAAGAACTGTTCCAACAGGATGTTGTAACTTTCCATATCCTATGTCAGGCAATAGCAATTCAATTTAACATAGGTTCCCGTGAAACCAGACTCTTTATCCAATCACAGGGAACACTTATTCTGGAACGCCTTTCAAAGATACCTCCAATGTCAAGAGCCGAAATCATTGATGAAGTACTTGATGAAGTTAAAATTGATGGCAGCATAAAATGGAAATCACTTAAGGATATTGTTGCAACAAAAAAACTCAAATTGACAGACTTATTAATTGATAACGGAGACATCGTTCTTCAGCAAGACGATTTCCTGAATAGATTTGCCGACAGGTTCCATGACAGAAGCCCTGATAGAATGTATGGAATATTGATTGGGGACAGCGTCAAGGAACAGATATTGTCAAGACTGATAATGCAGAAAACTGAAGAGTACATTAAAAGAATAAAGGAAATGTCTGCTAGAGTTGAAATACATCCTGCAATCATAAAAATTGGTGAAGAACTA
Organism: Methanobrevibacter sp.; assembly: GCA_022775905.1. Lineage (NCBI taxonomy): Archaea > Methanobacteriati > Methanobacteriota > Methanobacteria > Methanobacteriales > Methanobacteriaceae > Methanobrevibacter > Methanobrevibacter sp. The sequence goes on along the minus strand of JALFJX010000003.1, from coordinate 73,464 downwards.
AAAGAATTTATTCCTGATGAAATAGGAAAATATAATCAGTATTATGCTGGAAGCGGAGGAATTTACGGTACTGTTCAAGCTGGAAAATTAAATCCTGACGCATTCCCACCTTGCATTCAGGAAACAGTCAATGGAGTATCTTCAGGTGGACGTAACGATGCTATCGTATTGCTATTAACTTCATTTGCATCATACGCAAGATTATATCCTAGAATATTTGCATCAGATGAAAGCGTTAAGGTATCTGATATGGACCCTGATTTGACAATTACTGAAAATGAGATTTTACCGTTGATTTTTGATGCTGCAGACAACTGTACACCACCATTATTCGAAGACCAACCACAGGAAAAAATAAACATCATATCAAAATTAGGTTTTGGAATGCATGATAGAGTAGATATCAATCATGAAGGTGAAACCAAATGGTACACTCCAATGAGCTGTGAAAAAATAAAGATACATCTACCCAGCCTATGCCATCCAGACAAATCATGTAAAGGAATAAATAACCCATTATCATGCTATGGGCGTAAGAAATTCCAACTTGACAGAGCACCAAAAGAAGAATAACTATAAGCTATTCTGTGAAAACGCAAAAGGATTATGGTCTTCATAAATAGCATCATAATACTTGTTTAAAATAGCTGATTCCCACATATTATAATTAGCTCTTTCTCTTTTTTCAAAATTATAAGCCAAAAGTCCTATTTTACGTTTCATTTCATCAATACCTTTTAGCTCGCAGAATTCAGTAATGATATCCGGAATATATTCACTAGGTTCTGTGCTGCTGAATTCTAGAAATTCCTCGTATTCATTTTTAGAGAAGAATTCTTCCTCATCAATAGGATCATCATATGAATCTATCTTAAACAGGTCAATGTAAATATTACTTGGAAGTGGAAGGTCATTTAATTCAACTCCAATCCCATAAACTTCACCGGTTTCAAGGTTTAATCTAGTATAACCTGTCCTCATACCGGTTTGCCAATTTTCATAAGCTGGTTTTACAATATCTTCAGGAGTAAGACCAGATAAAATAACTTTCAAATGCTCAATTCCAATTACTTCAACTACATCTTCCATGAACTTATTTTTAACCATCCTAATTAATAAAAGTGTTCAAAATCATTACTTTGTAAATGCACACTTACCGAATAAATAAATACTTTAAAAAAGTAATTTATAAACATGTTTTCTAAAGCAACACTTAAAGAAAGAAGACAATACTATCGTGAAGAATGGTCAGTAAAAGACTTGCCGGAATTCATAGCTACTGATTTAAAAAAGAGAGAATTCGGTTTTGACCATAACGGTAGAGGACCTAATGACAGGTATAAAGTTTTTAAAGGTCCTGAATCTTTAGGAAAATTCTTGAAGTTTAAGTCTCCTTTCGCATCATATGTTTCAGTGGCATTCTACAACAATCCAAGACGCAGAGAAGATTGGCTTAAGGCAGAATACATTTTTGATGTAGATGCAAAAGATATCCCCATTAGAACCTGCCAATGTAATGGAGTTTGTGAGGTTTGTCTCAGTGAAGCTTTAGAAATAGTCAACACATTAATTGATACATTACAATCAGATTTAGGATTAAAGAACATACATTTAATCTATTCAGGAAGAGGATACCACATCAGGATTCTAGATGAAGAAATGATGACCGCCAACAGTGAACTTAGATCAGAAGTCTTAAAATATGTTGCAGGAGCTGAAGTTCCAAAATCACAATTCATAAATCCTGAAATTTCAAACAAAAGTTTTAATTTTGAGCATTTTACAATACCTATCGGATATTCAAAGATTTTTACAGATAAAGTGAAATTCAATATACAGCATTTAGTAGGTAATGAAAAAATTGATGGAATTAACCCTAAATTAATGAAAGACATCATGGCATCAAGACACCATTTGGATAATGACAATTGGGGTTATTTTAAAAGAGATATCGGACCTAGAAGATATAAGAATCTTGTTGCCGCTATGGCTCGCGTTAATCTATCAACAATTGATGCAAAAGTTTCAATTGACTTGAAAAGGATTTTAAGACTCCCCTCATCACTTCACTCAAAGGTAAGTATGAAATGTATGGAAGTTAAGAATAGAGAAACTTTTGATCCTCTTGATAAAGCAGTCCCTAAATTTGTTTATGAAAGAAAAGGTGTATAAAATGGATAAAGTTTTAAGAGACATATTAAGAAATAACCAGTATTTTGAAGAAATAAACCCAGATAGATATGTTCCTGAATTTTTAGGATTAATCGTTAACGGTGTTGTTGTATATCACGTTAACTGGATTGATATTATTGAAAATGAAATAGTTTTCATGCATAAGGATATTCAGACTCATCCAATTGTTTCACTTGTTTTAGAAAATCTCAATTCTTTAATGATTATAACAAATGAAGGAATAAAAGAAGTTTTATAAAAAAAGTTAATTAAGTAATTTGTCTGTTTCAAGACATCTCATTTTTATTTTTTCGGAAATTACCTCAGCCGAATCATCACCTGGAATAACATTCCAATTGTATGTGAATTTTTGTGATTTCAAACGATTTTCTCTAAGGCATTCTATGTTTTCAAACATTTCTGTGTCTTCATCACGAGATCCAATTCTTCTAAGGGATTCTTCAGGACTGACATCTAAAAAGAACATGCAATCTGATGTTGGAAGAATAAATGTCACAATTTTATAGACAAGAGTGTTGATACCATCCGGAAGATACATCACTGCTAAAATGTATCTTGAAAAAATCAATACATCAATACTGTCATCATGAGTATATTTCACAACAGACCTGATTACATCAAGTCCAAAATAGATAGTTGCAAGCAAATGATTAATTTTACCTGTTTTTAAAAGTGCTTCCTTTGATTTTCTACCATATCTATTGTCAAAGCATGGGTGGGATCGAACAACGACCTTTCGACCCTGTTTTTCATACATATCAGCTATTAATTTAACCTGTGTATCTTTTCCTGACCCATCCAAACCGTCAATGACAATAAATTTCTTCATTAAAACACCAAAATTAATTATTCAATAGGATAAAATTCTGTATATTTTGAATTCCTCTCAATCGGAGTTCTTCCTAAATCTTTAACCATACTACTTAATGTACCAATGGATGCTTCAACCCCATCAGGTGCGCCGGAAGCAGCAGATAATTCATCTCCTCCTAATGTACCACCTAAATCATTAGTTCCTGCAGTTAAAGCAACTTGAGCAAATCTGAAACCCATTTTTACCCAAGACACTTGGATGTTTGGAATCAAATCCCTGAGCATTAATCTTGAAACTGCATATAATTTTAAATCCTGTGTTCCGGTAGCTCCAAGATTTGACTGACCTTCAAGGAATATTGGAGAGTATTCATGCATGAAAGTCATTGGAATAAATTCAGTAAATCCATGTGTTTCCTCTTGTATTTTTCTGATAATATCAATATGCTCTACCCTTTCTTCTAAAGTTTCAACATGCCCATACATGATTGTTGCAGAACCAGGCACTCCAGCTTCATGAGCAGTTTTAACAATATCAATCCATTCGGAAACGCTTACCTTTTCAGGACAAATCAATTCTCTTGAACGGTCTGTCAAGATTTCAGCAGCAGTTCCAGGCAAGGTATCAAGACCAGCATCTCTTAACCTTTCACATCCTTCAGCGATGTCGATTCCAGATACTTTACATGCATCAGCAATCATGGTTGGTGAAAATCCATGAATCATAACATCAGGATACTCATCTTTCAACAAGTGCATTAAATGTTCATAATATTCAATATCGGCATCAGGAAGCACTCCACCCATTACACAGAATTCATGAGCACCTTTTTCCACAGCACCTTGAGCTTTTGCAAGGATTTGCTCATCATTTAAAATGTAAGCTTCAGAATCACCCTCATCTTTTCCAAATGCACAGAATCCGCATCTGACAGTACAGATATTTGTAAAGTTAATATTACAGTTATTGATAAATGTAACTTTGTCTCCAACAAATTCCTGTCTTAAATAGTCAGCAGTCGCAAGTAAAGGGTACAAATCAGCACCTTTAATGTTCATCAAGTAGTTTGCTTCTTCTACAGATATCTGTTCATCCAAAGACTTGGTTAAAATCTTTTCTGTTTTATAAGAAATTGGTAGTTTATCAAACATGGTTTTATTTTAGTTTTAAGTTAAATAAAAAGGTTACTATTCAATATTAGGCTCTTTCAAAAACTTGTGTGTTTTTTTTCTTTTTCATTGTTTAAATTCCAATAATTTAGTTTTAGCATGAATCTGGCTAGAAGTCCTTGTTCTATTTTCATTGTTCTTTTTATGTGTTTTGGGAATATTTTTTGGAAGATATTTTCGATTTTGTTGTTTGTTGATGGGATGTTCGTGTTTTCCAGGTGTGTCGTTAATTTTTTGAAGTAAGGAATGATGAATTTCCAAAGAATTTTGTTTGTGAACTTGTTTTTTGTATATTTTTTGTCTATTACTTCGTTTCTAAGTTCTTTAGCAGTATTTAAGTCTTTTGCATCCAATATTTTATAAATGTCCTTTTTTAAACAATTTAATATGTCTTTTTCGTCTTCAGATAATGGATTTTTGTCAAAGTAATCTTTAAATCTTTTGTTTACTGCTTGTTTCACGTTAAATTTGCAGAAATGGTGTTTTACTTTTAATTTATCGATGGCTTCACGATATTCGTGTTTTAAGTCTGTGCCTATTGATATTTTTTTCTGATTTCTTAGGGATTCATTTAAAAATTGATAAATGGTCTTAGAATCTTCTGATTCGACCAATTTGGTGGAAACAAGAGTATTCAATTTAACGTCGAATAAGGCTAAAATATAGTTCCATTCACCATTAATTTTAACCCAAAGACTATCAAATAAGTAATATCCAGAATAAGTCCAATTATCATAGTTAAATTGATAATTAGAGTTCAATAAGATGTTTTCAATGCTTTGATGTGAGATTTCGATGTTATGTTGTTGTTTTAAGTCAAATCGTATTTTATGGAGCCCTGCTCCATAAATTTAATATAAATTCTCAATACATTCAATAACAGGCAATGTAATATTTGAATTAGAATAAACAAAGGATAATAAATCAGTGTAAAAGACTTTACCGCATTTTCTGCACTTATATTTTTGAATAGTGCAAATCTGTTATCCAATTCTTAAAAAAATAAGTTTACGTTCATAAGTACCATTTTTAACAGCATTATGTCATTTGCAAGATGGACAAATTTCAACTCTATTCTCAAAATGTATTTTACCTCTTTTTTCCAATCTGATAAGATTGTCCTCAATATTTTCGCAACAAAATCGAGAAAGATCATCAAATTGACGGAATTCAGAAAACTTAGGAACAAAATCGAAAAGTTTAAATTATTTTGACTCCATAAATTTATATGGAGCTTTTATTTTGATAACGGACATATTAATATATTAGCTCCACCTAATATATTAATTTTACTGCTTTTTAAATTAAAAATAAATAAAAAATAGAACGAAAAAATTTGTGACTCAAAAACTAGTGAAAATTCAAATCACACAAGTTTTTGAAAGAGCCCAATATTAACAATTTTAAGTTTAATCAAATTAAACCCAAAATATTCAGAATAATTAAAAATTAAGTGAATATTAATAAATTAAATAGCTTTTTATAATAATTATGACAAATATGATATAATATTAAAAATTAACTATGTGATACAATGGACAGTAGTGAAGCTATATTTGATGGACTCAAAGATGCAGGAATCAACTTTATTGTAAGCGTTCCATGCGTCAACTTATCAAAATTATTAAATATGATTGATGAAGACCCTGATATCACCCACGTTCCAGTTACTCGTGAAGAAGAGGGAATTGGAATATGTGCTGGCGCATATCTCGGAGGTAAAAAAGTAGCAATCTTAATGCAGAATTCAGGACTTGGAAATTCCATTAATGCATTGAAATCCCTAACAGAATTATATGAATTCCCATTGCTTATGATAATGAGCCATAGAGGAACAAATGGAGAAAACATTTGCGGACAAGTTCCAATGGGAGAATCAACTCCATTAATCCTAAAAGCAATGAACTATCAATTCTTCAAGCCAGGAACTCCAGAGGGAGCATACGAAGATGTGAAAGATGCTTGGGACTTAACAGTTGAAGAAGGAAAACCCGTAAGCATATTGCTTGAAATTAAATATTGGTGATAACATGGCAAGAAGAGAAGCTATTGAAGACATAATGAAACATATTGATGATGAATTGGTCATCTGCAATATAGGATATCCATCAAGAGAATTATATGACATAAAAGACAGGGCAGAAAACTTTTACATGATCGGATCAATGGGACTTGCATCCTCAATCGGACTTGGCCTTGCATTATCCCAACCAGACAAGGACATTGTTGTAATTGACGGTGACGGTGCACTCCTGATGAATATGGGATCACTCGTTACAGTATTTGCAAACAATCCCAGAAACTTGACTTGGATTGTAATAGACAATGGTGCATACGGTTCAACAGGTAATCAGGACACCTATGCTCAAAAACTTGACCTTGTTGATGTTGCAAGAGGAGTTGGATTTACAAACAGTTATGATTTCAGTGATATTAACCTAAAAGAATTCATTGAAAGTGACGATACCAGTTTCATTGTCTATCGTACAGAACCTGGAAACTCAAAAGCACCAATTATTGATTTAACTCCTGTAGAAATTAAAAATAGGTTTATGGATGTTATTTAATTAAGAAAATTTCTAATTAAATAACCTTTTAAACACCCACAAAATCCACCAAAATACATCATCATTACTCCTTAAAAAATACCTTTTTTATATACAAAAACCCTATAACTGATTTATAATATGTAAAAATTGTTATTAAATAGATATAAATGAATATAACTAATATATAAAGATTAAATATTGAAATTAAAGAACTATATATATGAATGAGACTGAAATTTACGAACTTCTTGGCTATGTTAAGGTATCCTTTTACAGGACCGAAACATTAAAATCAATTACCAATGATTTAAAGATGCCATCACAAATTGCAAAAGAAATCAATGTAAATACCAGTCAGGTATCATCCGCTCTTTCTGATTTGAAAAAGAAAAACCTGGTAATCTGTGTTAATGAAGAAGTAAGAAAAGGAAGATTATACAAATGCACAGATTTAGGAAAAGAATTGGTCAAAAGACTATAACATCACAGTTGAAATAATTACAATATTCTCAAATAAAACCCATTAATATTAAATAAATAAAATTATATATTAATAATATTAAAATCAACAAAAACTCTGAGAATATTATGGACACCAAAGAATTATTTGAAAAATATACTGACCACGAATTTGAATTAAACTTACTTAAAAGAGCACGTACTGCATCTCTAATACTTATAGTTTTTTCAGCATTAGTTTGGATTATTGATTTAAATATTCTTCCAGCTAACCCAATATTAACCATAATTGGCGATTCAACAAAAATTTCATATTATTATTTTTTCATATTCCTAACATTCTTTTTGATAACCTCAAAAAATCATAAATTAAATCTAATAGCAAACATAACATTAGGTATCTCAGGAATAATAGTTTTAAGTGGAATATTTTCATTTTTCGGATTATTTGGTTTTGATCAATGGATGAGATTCCTATGTGAAACACAGTTATTCGGTTTAATTAATATACTCTTGCCATTTTTCTTCATAATAAGTGTATTCTTGAGAAAATATGAAAACATAATGCAGATTCTTGCTTTAACTTCCATGATAATTGGATTTGGAGGTTTGCTTTATTATTTAGGAACACCTGATATGTATTCAAAATCATTGCATTATCTTATATTCCACATGTTATCTGCTGCAACATTCACAGCACTCCCAACAAAAAATGGATTATTCAAACCAATTGGAATAAAATCTGACATAAGTAAACAAACATTAAGGTTAATTACACATATCCTAGCAGGAATAGTAACTATATATTGTATAATTGAAATTTTAAGACCATCAATCACCCCAATATTCAGCCATGTCTCAATCATATCAACATTAGCATCATTAACAACCATATTGGGAATAATTCTGTATTACTCAAGAAAATGGGTTAAAAAAGATTTGGAAAGTGAAATTCTAAAAAACGAAGCTATTGAATTACAGCAAACAATCGAAAACGTACAGTCATTATCAAAAATAGCTATTGTAAACGGTAGTGCAAACAATTACAACTGGACCAGCGAAATATTTGAAATTTTGGAAATGAAACCAATTAACGGAACAATCAATGAAGATTTAGTTTTCAATCTTACCACTCCGGAATCCAGGGAATTAATTTCCAAAAAACATGAAAAGGCATCAAAAAACTGTAAGCCTGGAGATATAATAAACTTTGATACAACCCTTGAGATTAAAACAATGAAAGGAAATACAAAATACATTAAATGTATCAGCCATAATTTCATCAATACGGATTTTGAAACAAGAAAAATCAATGGAATTATTGAAGACATTACCGAAGAAATTATAATCAAAAGAAATCTAGTTGAATCATTCCAAAATCAAACAATTCTACTTAAGGAAGTTCACCACAGAGTAAAAAATAACTTGCAGATCATTTTAAGTTTACTTAATTTGGAGTTAAGGTTCAACAGAGAGGACTATGAGGATATCCTAAAGAAAACTAGAACTAGAATTAGTTCAATGGCAACAATTCATGAACAGGTATACAACTCATCAGATGTAGCTCATGTTGACTCTGAAAACTATATTCAATTAACTTTGGAAAACTTGTTTAGCTTATACAGTTCAAACATTAATTTAAACTTAGACATTGAAAATCATGAAGTATGGATGGATAAAGCTATACCAATTGGATTAATTATTAATGAACTTGGATTAAATACCATAAAGTATGCATTTAACGAAGATGAAATAGGTAACTTCTATGTTAAATTTAGGGTAAATAATAATATCTGCGAACTTGATGTTTGGGATGATGGTAGAGGCCTTCCAGATGACTTCAATTTTGAAACATCAAAAAGTTTAGGATTTACAATTATCCAAAGTTTAATAAAACAGTTAGATGGAGAATCTGCACTTTTAGATATACCTAAAGGATTTGGTCTTAAAATAACCTTTAAAAATGAGTTATAATTTTAAAAAAAAAGAAAATAATGAGGAAAAATCCTCAAATTATAATTCTGCTTTGTCCAATTCTTCAATTTTTTTATCAAAATCAATGAATTTACGAGCCAATCCTGAGAAGTATGGAATATATACTTTTGAGAATGTAACTCTTTCAGGATCTTCACCCATCTCAGCAATCCTATCTTTTACCCTGTGGATTTTACGTTCCACTTCATCGTACATTAAATCTCCAGGGAATTCACCAATAAATACTCCATCAGCACCGTTTTCAAGGGCATACTGAATATGTCTTGGTCTTACACGATTTACTGAAATTACTTTGATAATATGAATTGATTCAGGATAAGACAACCTGTTTACACCAATATTATCTGCTGCAGTATAACCAATATTATCCAGGAACACTAAGATTGTACGATCACCTTCTTGTTTTTTGGACAATACACCTTTAATTGTGGACATGATCTTTTCATCAATATTACCGTTAACTGTAATAGCTCTTTGATTACATCCGATAAGACATTTTCCACATCCATTACAGCTCATTGGGTCAATGTAAATTTCATCATCTTGAATACTCATAGATTTATATTTACATTTTTTAATACAGTCACCACATAAAATACATTTTTCTTTATCAATTTCTGCAATGAACGGTTCGATTTCCACACCACCATAATTGTATTCATTGACTTTTGATGCAGCGGCAGTTGCCTGCATAATTGAATCCGTGATATCTTTTGGATCCTGTGCAGTTCCACAAACAAATATTCCCTGAACATCAGTAGCAACCGGTTTGATTTTAGGATGGGATTCTTTAATAAATCCATCTTCAGTAGTACCTACATTTAAAATTTCAGCAATTTCTTTAGTACCTTCAGAAGGTTCTATTGCAGTTGAAAGAACAACCATATCAGCTTCAATTTCTATAAATTCGCCTTTAATAGTATCTTCTGTTCTTACAATGAAATTATCTCCTTTTTTAACTACTTCACCAGGACGTCCTCTAATGAAACGAACTTCATTTTCCTGAGTGTGTTTATAGTATTTCTCAAACATTCCTGGAGTCCTAACATCAGTATAACAAATTACAACATCAGTATCAGGATACTTATGTTTAATGATATTAGCATTCTTCAAAGCTACTGTACAACATATTTTAGAACAGTACCTATGTCCTTCTGGTTTTTCATCTCTTGAACCAACACATTGAATCATTACAACACGTTTTGGAACTTCACCATTGGATTTTAAGAGTTTACCTTTAGTAGGACCATTCACACCTGTAATACGTCCAAGTTCTGATTGAGTTATTACATCATCATAACGAGTGTACCCATATTCAGGTCTTTTTTCCATATTAAATAACTGATGACCAGTTGCAACAATAATTGAACCTACCTGCAAAGGAATTTTTTCAGGTTTTCCTTTAAGCCTAATAGCTTTCATATTACATTGTCTAAAACAGTCACCACATTTGTTACAATTATCCATGTCAATTACATATGCTTCGGGAAAAGATTGACCAAATGGCCTATAAATAGCTTTTCTTAAAGATAAATTGTCATTCCAGTCATTTGGAACTTCAACTTCACATACTTCAGCACAGTTACCGCATGCAATACATTTATCCTCATCAACATATCTTGGAGATTTCTCTAAGATTAAATTATATGTTCCAGCACGTCTTTCAGATTCAATTACTTTAGTATTGGTTAATACTTCAATGTTTTCATTCCAGACAAGTTCATTAAGAATTGGATTTAAAAGACACATTCCACATTCTTCAGCAATTTTAACTGGTGAGAAAACTTTACCAATCTTAGCCATATGCCCACCGATAGATGGAGATTGTTCTATTAAAGTGACTTTAGTTCCTTGCTTGGCAAGAGATAATGCTGCATTCATTCCGGCAATTCCACCACCAATAACTGCAACTTCATCAGGAGTTTGACAATAAATCGGATCAACTGCATCAGATTGTTTAACTTTTTCAATGGAAGCATTTATTAAAGTAATAGCTTTATGGGTAGCTTTTTCTTTATCTGAGTGTACCCAAGAACATTGTTCCCTGATATTTGCCATGTCCATTAAATAAGGGTTTAATGGTTTGATATAATCCTGGAATGTTTTTTCATGACTTATAGGAGAACATGCTGCAACTACAACACGGTCAAGGTCATGATCAAAAATTGCATCACGGATAATTTTACGTCCGTTAAGAGAACACAAGTTTTCGAATTGTCCGATGAATTCAACATCCAATGCATCTCTTACTTCATCCAAGTCTACAATATCTGCAATATTTCCTCCACATTCACATAAAAACACGCCAACTTTTAAATCATCCCTCATTTCTCAACCTCCTTTAATTCTTTAATTACTGAATCTATTGGTACTGTATGAGCTTTAACACCAATGACTTTATCAAAGTCTCCTCCCATAGCAAGTGCAATAAATTGCGCTACATTAAGGTGTATTGCTCTGAATTTCCTGCCTTCACGTTCTCCAATTAAATGTTGATACCTATCAAACTGAATATGACAATTAGGACATAAATGAACTAATATATCAATATCCTCATCAGCAAGTGAGTTCATTTTGTCTGCAGTTGCTGTAAATGACAATTCTGGATTGGAATATCTTTGTCTGAAACCAGTTCCACAGGTTGCACGTTTAAAATCATACCAACCAATTGTTTTACATCCGCATGCTTCAATAAGTTCATCAATAATGTTAGGATCCCTTACACCACCAATTGTATCTTCATAGTGCACTTTACAGTAATGGCAACCGTGGTGTGTAGCAATTTTATACTCACTTAAGTCATATTTGATATGGTCTTTGATTTCATCTTTTTTACCATAGAAAATATCAACTGCATGGAAAATATTTTCAGTTGGTTTTAAGTCATCTTTCTCATATTTTAAATGAGACAAACCATTATCTTCAAATAACTGGTTGATATGTTCTCTTAAATCATCTTTTTTGTTGAGTAATTTAACTGATTTTTTATTGATTGCATAACAAGTAGCACACATCATGACTAAATTTTTACGGTTTAAATTAGCAGCTACTTTAAAGTTACGTGCTCCAATTGCAGTTGTGTCCACTTGGTCAAATACATCAGAATAATGACCTAATCCAGTACAGCAGGTTTGTTTTTCAGAAATAGCATAATCTATTCCAAGTTTTTCAAATACATATTTTGTTGATGCTTCAACACCTGGATATTCTACACTTACAAGACAGCTTCTGAATAAAAGTATATTTTTATCAGGAATAGATTTCATTCTCCACCCTCCTGTGTTGCTCTAATTGTTTCAATTTTATTTTTAAATCCAGTTATTGTTAATATTTTACTTACTTCGTCAATAACATCTTGTGGTGGCATTAAAGGAGGATTTAATCCTAATTCATCCCTAATTTCTTCTAGATTTTGTCTAAAGTCCCACCATCCAGGAACATCCCTATCAATATCTTCAAAAAATATTTCAGGAATTGCTCCAATAGCTGCAGTAAAGTAGGAATCTGCAAAACCCATATATTCATAGAGCTTATCATATCCTATTTCATTTTTGATTGCAAATTGCTTTAAAATTTGATTTACTTCACATACACTGTTTCCTACAGGACATACACTGTGGCATGTGTAACAGTAAAAACAATTCCAAATACAATCATCTTCGATGATTGACATATCACCGTCCAATACTCTTTCAATTATTTCACGAGGATTATAATCAGAATGTAAAGCTGCAGGACATGTTGAAGTACACATCCCACATTGAACACATTTTAAAACTCCATCATCTTTTGAGTTTTTAACATCTTCAATTACATCTTCTGCAAAATTTATCGGTGAATCCGTAATTTTTTGCATAAAAACACCTATAATTTAAACTCTTGACTTTGAATCATTTGTTTTAATTTTAATGCTAATTTATTTCCCCTTATTCTATCAGACTGTCTACAAATAATTGGAATATTAACATCCTCATCATTGATTGTTAAATCAACGCTTCCAGTATTCATGTCAAATGCATCGTTGCGACAATAATGAGAACACATTCCGCATCCGAAACAATGAGCAATATTTATGTTTTTATTAGCAAATGCATTGGTTGGACAGATTGGTTCTACAGTACATGACTCACAATTTGAACATTTATTTCTATCATATTGAGGTCTTAGACTATAATCTCCCCATAATTTTTCATAATTAGTTGTAGTAAGTGGTAAATGACGTCCTTTAATATCTGATACAGTAATACCTACTTTATCATCAGTAATGAGTAAATTATTATAAATTTCCTCATTTAATACAGGTATTGGAATTGCTACAGTATCATAGACTTCACCACCTTGTCCTGTTTTAAAACCACCAAGGTAATACGGATCCATCTTAGTTAAATCTGCAGTTAACATTAAGTTTGGCTTTTCAGCACTGGATCTTGTTCCATTTCCAAGTAAATAACCTTGAGCACCATTTAAAAGAATTTTAATTCCCTCTTTAATAACATTTTGAGGAACATCATTTTGAAGTGGGTTTAAATCTCCACATCCTGAAAATGTCAATCCAGTTAGACCTCCTTCAAGAGGAGTAGCTGCAAAGATTGATGGAATTGGTTCTTTATTAGGGTTGGTAAATGCAGTATAATTTTTAAATGCCATACGGGTTCCAATAATTTGACCCCTTACAAGATCATCTTTTGTAATTGTATTCTCAATTGTTTTACCGTCTACACTTTCAACTCTTACATCAATATCATTACCTTCAAGTAATTCTTTAAGTAAGAATCCACCACCATAATTTGCATCCTGGATGGAATGTGTTGTTCCATGAAGAATAACATCAACTGATCCTAACCACTCGTTTGGGCAAGGTCCTGCATTCACAGGCACCCCATTCATATAAACTTCTTTTGCTCTTATAAATTCACCAGGTCCGGAAACTACAAAGTTCAAAATAGCAGCAGTACCACTCATGACACCACATGTTCCACAAGTAACTACGTCAACTTCCTCAAAACTTGGAGTTTCATCATTTTTGATGAGTTTTTTAAATTCTTCTGCAGTGAAGATATTTGCTTCACCGTTTTCAATTTTTTTATTTATATCTTCAATTGATCTAGTTGTCAATTAAATACACCTTTCTATAATTTTCCGAAAGTATCTCCTCTCAAACCTCTTCTTAAGGTTTCAAGAGATGTAATCTCATCAGTAGAGATATTTCCTAAATTAACTGTATTACCAAGCTTCAATATAAAAAATACTTGTTGATTTTTATTTGGTGCTTCCCAAAGGATTTTTTCACCAGAGATACTGTTTAAAATGACATCAATTTCATCATCTTTAGCATTACCTTCTTTATCAAATATTCCTATATTCTTTCCACCTTCACGAGCTTCCACAATAATAAGAGAAGAACCTGCATCAAGTTCATCTTTCATGTTGGAAATACGCTCATCAATTGATAATTCCTTATCTAAAGTTGGGTCTTTTTTACCTATTTCAGATAATACTTCAAAACCTGCCTCTTTTGCTTTTTCAATACACTCCAACTTATTTTCATGAGGAATAAAGGTTGACCCGTCTGACACTTCTATTGCTGGGAATCCTAAATAGCGCGCTTCCTCAAAAAATTCTTCGAGCTTATTTTTTGAATAAGCAAGCTCAAATAAAGTTCCTCCAGTATATGGAGTTACATTATGAGATTTATACATTTCCACTTTGGATTTAATGATATCTTGTTCATGTACAATGGATGTTCCCCATCCAAATTTTAAATAGTCCACATATTCGCCAGAAATGTCCATCAAACTGCTGGCTGTTTCAAGGCCTAAACCTTTGTCTAAAACCATGGTCAAACCACAGGTTCTAGGCTTTTCTTCTCTTTTAATAGATAAAAATTCAAAAGATTTCAACAAAATCACTCTAGTTAAATTCAATATCCTATAAAATATAACAATAGTTACTTTTTTTATATGATTATAATATTTATATGTATTATAGTATTATTAAGATTTTGCTTTTAGAAAAATAAGAAATAAAATTAAAATAAAAATAAAAAAAAGAAGATAGAAAATTATTTTGCACTGAGTTCAACTTGGGATCTAGTTACTAAATCTCCAAGTGAGTTACGAACATTGTCCGGAATAGAATCATTTTCTTTATCAGCAACAACTTGCGCAATAATTTTACAGAGAACAAAAATAGCATGTTTATGCTCAGCTTTGGTCTTGTGAATATGATGAGGACTTATTTTAAGGGATATATATTCTGTGCAATCATTTGTAATCTGATCATCTTCTGCTAAATATTTTAAAACATATACTAAAAATTGGTGTAATTGTATCATTTCATCTTTATACATTTAATCTCCCCATAAGATAACTAAGTTGATTTAGTTAAAATTACTCCTTTAATCTTTATACAATAGTATATGCAAGTACTCCTATTTAAATATTGCATTCAAAAATATATTACAAGATATACAAATTCATTAAAATTTAAAGGAAAAATTAAAAAAAATGAATAAAATAACATGAATTATTTGTATAATTTATACAATCAAATGATATTAAAAAAAACAAAAATTCCACTTTGAACAAAAATAATACAAATAATTATAATTATATATAATTTAATCTAAACAAAAATACAATATTGTGATTTTATTCGATTAAATAAAATAAATTATGATAAAATTTTTTAATAAATAAATAAAATTATATAATTTAAGCTAAATTATTATAAATATTAAACAATTTTCACATCAAATTCTTTTGTCTCAACAATCTTCGGAAGTTTCCCAATAGTTCCAACATTATTTTGTGAGATTATCAATACCCCATCAAAGAATTCCCGATAATTTTCCCCACATTCAAGACCATTAGAAACCTTATCTTCACTAGTTGCCCCATTAATTTCATTGGCAATTCTTGTTGCAAGGCCATCTGCAACAGAAGGATATCTTGAAATAACAGTAACCCCATCAGATTTTCCAAAACTAATGGAATGTCCAATTTTTCCTGAAGATGTACAAATTCCCAAAGGTTTTTTTCGAGGTTTTATTTTAAATGCAATATTATTTCCCAAAATCTGATTGTTTGAATAAATACCGCACAAAACTGTAGAGTCATTTACAATAGCAATATCCCCACCATTTTCAACAATAGAATACTTTGAATCAAGACCCATCAAATAATCAAGTGACAATTGGGAAATTGTACCTGCAACACATGCCATTGGACCAACATCTGCAACAGCAGATGCATCAACCATTGTCTTTACAATAAATGGAAGATTACCTTCACATTTGATAGGTTCAAGTGAAGCTAAAAACTCCTGGTTTTTTAAAATATAGTTTTTCAAATCTCTTCTAACTGAAAATATGTATCTTTTTAAATCATGAGAGATTAGATCTGTTGTTAATCTAATGTGTGTCTGGTCCAAATTAATTTCAGAAATATCCATGTTCCAATATATATTATTAAATCATTAATAATTTTTATGAAATTGAACAATTAAGAAAAATTAATTTATATAAGAAATACTAAAAATTAAACTAATGAAAACAATAGCTATTGGTGTTGGAAAAAATGAAAATATAATACAAGCTTGTCATATTTTTAAAGAAAAACACCCAAAAACAAATTTAAAACTAATATATCGTGACGAAGACTTAGTACGTGCGGTTTTAGATGATAAAATTCATGGCGTAGTTCGTGGATCTCTTCCAGCTTCTAATATCATGAAGGCATTAAAGGCAACTAATCCACATATCACAAGAGCAACATATGTTAATGGAGACAAATATGAATTTCTATTAACACCTGTTGGAATTGATGAAGGTGAAACTATCGAAGACAGACTGGATATTGTCAAAAACTGCATTGCTTTTTATAAAAGACTTGGAAAAAATCCAAAAATAGCAGTTCTTGCTGAAGGAAGAAAAGATGATTTTGGAAGAGGAGAAGAAGTATCACAATCAATAACCGACAGTGAAAGACTCACCAGACTCATCCAAGAAAATACTGATGCAGAAGTTGAAAATTACTATATTTTAGTTGAAAAAGCGATTAAAGAGAAATGCAATATTATTGTTGCTCCAAACGGAAGAGTTGGAAATATTATTTTTAGAACATTGGTTTTACTCAATTCCTGGCCAAGTTACGGTGCTGTAACTTTCGGTATGGATAAAGTATACATTGATACCAGTAGAGATCAAAGTATTGAAGGATATGTTCGCAGTTTAACATTAGCAGAAAAATTGGATAATTTTTAGATTATGAGAAGGGATTTCATGGCAGAAAATATACTTTATAAATTATATGAATGGTACATCTCAAGAGGATTAATTCCAGAAAAAATGCCGAAACATGTTGCTTTTATTATGGACGGTAACAGAAGATACTCCAAATTACAGGGAAACATCGATGTTGTTAAAGGACATGAAATCGGCGTAGATATCCTTGAAAAAGTAATGAACTGGAGTATTGAACTTGGTATAGAGATTATTACTGCTTATGCTTTCTCAACAGAAAATTTCAACAGACCACAACACGAAGTTGAAGGATTAATGAACTTATTTGTCATTAACTTCAAAAGACTCGTAGACAATCCGAAAATTCACAAAAACGAAGTAAGAGTAAAAGTAGTAGGTAGAACTGAATTACTTCCAGACAATGTAAAAGAAGCTATAAAAGAAGCAGAAGACGCAACAGCACATTATAATAAAAGATTCCTCAACTTAGCTATTGGATATGACGGGCGTTTAGAAATTATAGATTCGTTCAAAAAGATTATTAAAGATGTGCAGGATGGAAAAATTTCAATTGATGATGTTGATGAGGAACTTGTAAGCAAAAACCTTTATACTGCTGGACTTGACGATCCAAACTTAATCATAAGAACAAGCGGAGAAGAGCGTTTAAGCGGATTCCTTCTTTGGCAATCATCATACTCTGAATTGTATTTCTGTGAAACTTTATGGCCGGAACTTAGAAAAGTTGATTTTATAAGAGCAATCAGATCATACCAAGCAAGAGACAGAAGGTTCGGTGCATAATATGATGGATACCCATTGCCATATTGACTTTAAAGACTTTGATGAAGATAGAGAATCTGTTATCAAAAGAGCACAAGACAAATTGGATAATGTAATCGTTTCAGGTTACAGCAATGACAGTAACATGGACGTGTTAAAACTTTCAAAAGAATATGAAGGTTTTATATATCCAACTTTTGGATTTCACCCCGTAAGTTCACAGAATGCAACAGAAGAAGAAATAAAAACTGCACATGAAAATACCATAAAACATATCGATGACATTGTAGCTATTGGTGAAGTCGGAATGGATTATTTTTATGTAACTGACAAATCATTACGTGAAAGACAGCAAAAAATATTCACAGGATTTTTAGAGCTTGCTGACGAATACGAAAAACCAATCGTGATGCATGTAAGAGACTGTGAAAAAAAAGCAGTTAATATCATCGACGAATATGAGAATATCCCATATTTCGTTTTCCATTGCTATGGAGGAAGTTTCAAGACTGCAAAAAGAATAATGAACATGGACAATGCATACATGAGCTTTTCAACTATGGTATGTTATTCAAAACAACACCAAGATTTAATTGAAAAAATAGATTTGAACTATGTTTTAACTGAAACTGACAGTCCTTATTTGGCTATGACAAAAGAAGAGAGAAATGAACCTGCAAATGTTGTAAATGCAGTTCATAAAATAGCTGAAATTAAAAATATGGATGTCAGCACAGTTGATGAAATTACCACCAACAATGCTCGTAAGATTTTTAAAATTTAGAAATGAAGTGTGAAATTTAAATTAATCAACACATCTTTTTCTTCTTTAGCCGCTTCAATTTCAAGTTCAAAGTCAGTTAAATCATCCATTACTAATTTTATCAAATTCCAATCTAAAAGAGAATCATTGAAAAATATTGTAAATTGATTTCTATCAATTACAACAGGTTTTCTGCAAAATAGTTTGAATGCATAAAAGTATAATTCAATTCTGAAGCATAAATCCTCTTTGTCACCATTTCCATTAATAAAAAAGTCTTTTAAGTCTTCCTGTAAGATTTTACCTTCGTCACCTACATCTGCTTTAAAAGTTTCCATTTCTTTTAAATCTTCCATCAGTTGTTTTGTTTCTTCTTCATTATACATGAAGTCAATATTTGTACCTACATCCATTTAACATTAGCGGTAGTGTAGACATAATGTGGTGAAAAAACGGGATTATAAAGTTTGTTTGTAGCTTCAGTTGAATTAAAACTAATGGCAATAGCTTTTCTTAAATTATAATTTATTCTGTCTCCAATTGAAACTAACTCATTATTATCAAATCTGTCTGATGTTTTCGCATAAACTTTAAATTGAATTTGATTTTTATCATATCTCTTATCCTTGCCCAGTTCAGCATATGAAATATTTACTATTTCAACTGAATAAGGTTCCAAGACATTAATTTTAGAATTTGAATAATCCCTATATGTATCTTCAGGATATATTCCGCTTGATGATGTTGCAAGTCCTTCAATAACACCGCTTCGAGCAGCAGCCATTGCCACGTTCAGCTCATTTTCACCAGCAATGAACACAATAGAAATCATCAATACAATAATCAGAGTACCAAATAAAAATAACAGCTCCGCTGAAATCTGTCCGTTACTTCCAGTCATGTTATCACTATCTTTCCATCCTCGTTTTTTGAGATATAATATCCTTTTCCACTAACCAATTTATATTTTGAATCTATATTCAATAAAGGAACCATTGTCTCCCCTTTCTTATTATCATATTCCATTGTTAATTTGGATTTATCTACAGTTATTTCAAAATACCCCTTATCTGATGGCAGTTTAATATATTTTGAATATCCAATTCCATTAGAATTTACCTGGCATATTATCCCAGAAACCTCATCCAGAATAATCCTATGTGAAACTGCATCTTCAATATTCAAACTTGAATCTATAAATGACGATGAATAATATAACATTCCACAAGCTATTATGAATATTATAAACAGAGCAAAAATGTATTCAATTGAAATAAAACCTTTTTCATCCATAGTTCTTAGTTATTTTAGAAATTAATAAAATTTGCTCAGATTTAAACTCAATTTTTATACATAATTATTAAATATAAATTGAACTAAAAAGTTAATCATGAAAGGAAAAGTTATTTTCATTGGTGCTGGTCCAGGTGACCCTGACTTAATAACTGTTAAAGGAAGAAAGGTTATTGAAAAAGCGGATGTAATCATATATGCAGGTTCACTTGTTAATCCAGATGTTTTATCCCCTGCACGTGAAGATTGTGAAATTCACAACAGTGCTTACTTAAATTTAGATGAAACTGATACAATAATTACTGAAGCAGTCAATGAAGGAAAATTAGTTGCACGTGTACATACCGGTGATCCATCAATTTATGGTGCCATTGCAGAACAAATCCGTGAGCTCAAAAAACATGATATTGAATATGAAATAATTCCAGGAGTCAGCTCATTATTTGGAACTGCCAGTGTGCTTGAAGCGGAATTGACATTACCTGAAATTTCCCAGAGTGTTATCATTACCCGTCCTGAAGGCAGAACACCAAAACCTGAAGGTGAAAGTTTAGCAAGTTTCTCCAAGCATCATGCAACCATGTGTGTCTTTTTAGGAATAGGTATGATTGATAAAGTTGTTGATGAATTGCTTGTAGGTTATGAAAAAACTACTCCAGTTGCTGTTGTCAAAAAGGCAACTTGGCCAGACCAACAAATAATAAGAGGAACCCTTGAGGATATTGCAGGAAAAGTTAAAGATGCTAATATAACAAAGACTGCAATGATTGTAGTGGGAGATGTGTTAGACCCTGGTGATTTTAATGCATCTAAGCTATATGACAAAAACTTTAAACATGAATATAGATAAGTTTCTTATTCATGATTTCTTTTTTTTACTATTTTTTAATGAATTCCACAAATCCTGTTTAAAATAGGTATCTTAGACAAGATTGCAGAAACAATAATTGATCCAATTGCAATTAACAGGAATATTTGAGGAATCATGCTGAAATGTGTAACCGGCATGACCTGAAGCAGATAATTTACAATAAAACCATGCATCAAAAATATTGTAAAACTGAAAATACTCAAATAATAAATAAAACTACCAATAAATGAGTTTTCAAGAAATGAATGGACCTTTGATAATGGAAATTTAGGTCTGAACTTAGCTAGTTTACTCATATATCTAAAAATCAGGAACAATAATGCACATTGAATTATTATTGAGTATGATTCTATGTAGAATATATGGACAAAGTTAAATGCATAATATCTATTAAGATAAAGAGTTATAACGAAAAGAACACTGCAAAATATAACCATAGGAAGAGAATAAATTTTAAACTCTTTATTTGCCAAATAGTAACCTAAAACAGCATAACCAATATATAATCCAACATTCTTGAAAATGTAACGAATATAATATGTTTCAATAAGTTGCATATTTGTCAATACAATTAATAATATCCATCCAATTAAGAAATATTCTGCTCCTTTAATTCCATATTCTTTAATAAATGAATTGAATATAGGCATAACAAAATAAACTCCTAAAATTGCACAAACAAACCATGGAAAACCAAATTGAGTAACTGCAAAGGTTAAATTATCATATGTAAAACCTATGAAAATTAAAATTGACAAGAATCCGATAATCTGCCAGAATATTGTTGGAATTAAAACCCTGGAAAATCTTTTCTTTAAAAAAACAGATAAATTATAATCTTTACCAATCAACAAGGCACCACTAATCATAAAAAAAAGAACAACACCCATTCTTGCAACTGTAAGGTATGAAAGAAGTGTAGGAGAAGTCAAATAATTCATATTAACTGGGAAATTCTGAATTGTATGAGCAAATATAACACATAAAATTGCAATTGCCCTTAATTCATCCAAATAAAAAATTCTATTTTCTCTTAAAACCATTATAATCCCAATTAAATAATTAGTACAATATATTTTTTATTATTTCAAATATATAACATTAGTTTATTATTTAATCACCATTTTCAAGATAAAGAACATTATTTTTGCAAATGTCTTTTTAATAATGTTCAATCTAACTTCAGGTGCAAAATCATGATTGACCAAACCTTTTTCAACCCAGTATTCATTATCTGCTTTAATTGGATCTTTTGATAGGGCCATTGCTTTCCATACATTATAAAACATCACATCTTCAAACTTAGGAGAATGCAATTCCATATCATCTCCAAATCTTTGAGCGATTTTATTAATTTTACCATCATCAAATGAATCTTTTCCACCGCAAGCAAATGACAATCGATAAACCTTGTTTACACCCCAATGCCTTAATGTTTCATCAATGTATTTAGCTACTTTTTTATGACCTGCACCAGCAGTTGTAACAACAACCAGTGCTTTTTTAGTGAAAAATCTTGGTCTGTGATAAAAATATGCAGTATGATCAAAGAAATTTTTCAAGAGTCCCGTGACATTCATTGCATAGACTGGACATCCAACAATTATCCCATCGCATTCCTGCAGCTTTTCGATAATTGGATTGATTTTATCAAAGTGAGGGCAGTTATCTTCACATTCATTAAAGCATCTGTAACAACCATTGCATATGGGAATATTTTCCTTAATCAAATTGATTTCTTCAAATTCCCCATCCAAATTGGTTTTTATTTGCTTAATAACATTATAGGTATTTTGTTTTCTAGGAGATCCGTTGATAATTAGATATTTCATTTAGACACCAAGTTGTCCTTCTAAAACTAATTTTTCTTTTGGTTCAAACTGTTTATCGAATTCATCCACTTCATCTTCAGGTACCATAAACACATCAGGATTATGGAACATTACTGGCTCATTGTTAAATTGCTCTTCAATCAATTTAACCATAAAAAATGGATTTTCCTGTGTTGTATCAGTGCCATCCAAAAATAAATTGTATTTTGATGCTGATTCAAATCCAAATCTGGAATAGTAATTTTCATCACCAATGACAAAAATAAATGGAAAACCCATATCCTCCGCCAATTTCAATGTAAATTCAATTAATTTTGAACCATAGCCCTTTCTTTGATGTTGTTTGTCAATGGCTATTGGACCTAATACTGGAGCAGATATTGAATTAGAGAGCTTTCCAACAGAATAATTGATATGCCCTATTATATTCCCATCTTTTTCTATAACATATGCCAAATCCTTGATAAAAGAGTCATCATCTCTTAAATTATGAACAATGAAATGTTCAAAAGCACCAGGACGATAAACGTTCCAAAAAGAGTTTCTTACAAGATTTTCTACTTCAAAATAATCTTTTTCCTCTTCCAATCTTATTTTTAATATATTATTTTCCATAATATTGTATAATAGTTAATACTTAATTAAAATGTTGTTTATCAATGAAAATAAAACGCTGAAATACAAAATAACAGCTAATAAAAAATAGTAAAAAATAAAGATAAATTTAACTGTATTTATCTTTGATTTCATTCATTAATCTTAATTTTTCAAATGCAACATCTTTTGGAGATCTTCTAAGACCGCAATCAGGATCCAAAAGCAAGTTGTCTTTTCCGACAATCTCGATAGCTTTACTTACCAATCCATCAATGTCTTCAATAGCATCTACTGTGTGAACTGATGAATCAATACAACCAAATCCAACTTTTTTATTTGCAAGTAAAGAAGCATTTTCCTCCAATACTCCAAGATTTACATCATTTCCTGCAAATTCCATGTCTAAAATATCAATGTTGAATTTTGCAAGGTCTTTGAATGCATCAGATAAAATACCACATACATGCATTCCCAAAGGTATTTCCAAACCATCATGAATAATATCAATAGCTTCACGAGCTGTTTTCATATCAACCATTCCAGTAGATAAGAATGGCTCATCAATTTGAATATAGACAGGTTCAACTTTTTTAGCTATTGCATCAACTTCAAATTTTAAACTGTGTGCCAAATCAATAATGGCATCTTCCTTATTTTTATAGAAAGATTCTATTCTTGAAGAGTGAACAATAGTATTCGGTCCTGTGATAATTCCTTTTATTCCTTTGCCCTCCGGAATTTTACCACCATAATATTCCTTCATGACTTTTTTTGCATATTGCATGTCTTTAATGGAAATTTCCTTGGTTGGATTTCTTATTTTAGAAACAATTACAGTATTGCCATCTTCAATTTTCATTCCAGGAATATATTTTGTAAAAATAGAAACCATGTCTCCTCTAACCTGACCGTCAGATATAATATCTACTCCAGCATCAAGTTGAGCAATAACACTACTTTCAATAGCTTCTTTAAATGGATCATATGATCCTAAAGCATTTAATAATTTATCTTTAAAATTAGATGGAGAGCTTTCCTCAGCTGGAAAACTACCCACAACAGTTGATCTCATTTTTTCTTACCGGTATCAAGTTTTCTGATTTTTTCAATTTCATCTTCAGTGATTGGAAGTTCAACAACTGAAGTCCCATGACAAGGTTTGGTGTATGGAAGGAATACTGTTCCTTTCTCGTGGTCAAATCCAATTGGTATTGGTGGGATTCCAATAACTTTAACACCTAAAACTTCATCTCCAGGTTTAATGTATACAATATCATCAGCTTTGAATCTGATAATCATAGCACAATCTTTAAAACCAGCTCTTGAAGCGTGAACTTCATAATCATCAGATTGTTGGAGGTAAGTATCTAAACAGAATGACATTTTATTCAAACTCCTTAATAGCTCTATCAAATTTAACTTTTATCGGTGAAGGATTGTGGAATGCTCTAACAGCAGTAATTAATGCATTGCTTTCACTTTCTTCAATCATATTTACAAACTCTTCAACTTCATCAGCATCTCTTGAGAATACTAATGCAAGTGATTTTGTATTTAATATTTGGTCAAATGTTACAAAAAATGCAGCTGCTGCATCTTTATGTACAAATCCGACTAATAAATCATAGTCTCCTTCTTTAATCTCGCCTAATGTTCTTTCCAAATCCACTAAATTAAGATTGTACAAACCTTCAGGGTCAGATATTTTAACTAACTTTGATGCTGCAGGATTTGCTGCAATTGTAGTGTCATATCCCATTTTGGTTAATTTATTGAATACATAAACTGCCATTGGAGTTTGTGCAGGAGTCTCCGGACATCCAAGTAATACTAAAGCTTTCATTTAATCACCTCTTTATGATCTTGATTTTAAGGAAACAACATTAGCTAAAATCAGTGCACCTACGAATAAAAATGTTAACAATGCCATACCATTGATGGATCTGTTAAATATGAATAATCCGATTAATGCTTGTGAACAGAATGCTGCTAATGCACCAGTCAATAATACTTCTCTTCCTAAGTATTTTTTATTATTTTTCTCTCTTTTCTCCCTGTACATGTTCAATACTTTAAATCCTATGAGTATTGTTCCAAGTACAAATGTGATTAAACCTGCAAGACCTAATATTCCGAAGTCAAATCCCCAACCGAATATACCTGGAAGCATATAATCAATTGTATCCTTTTGGTTTACGAGAACACCAAAGAACAATGGAAAAGGCAATCCGAAGAATAAAACTAATTGCATTGGTAAAGTAATATAACCTTCAGCGAATGCTGTACCTTCAGCTCCCCAATATGAAGCTTTTGCATTGTGTCCTATCAACTGAATATTATGTAATACAGTTTTAATACTGGATAAAGAGTATTGTTCAATCCTACCTAATCTTAAAAGTGGAGAGAAAATTGTCATACCAGTAATACGAGCAAGAATTTCAAGGAAAATGAAACCTGCACCTGCTGCACCAAAGAACAACATAATTCTTCTTAAAGTAAATACAGATTTTTCTCTGAATGATTTGGAAATCATCAAGTATCCTAAGAATAATCCGAGCAACCATAAAAGTAAGAAAGATCTATGCATTAATCCCCCAAATACTGTAATTCCACCTAAGAATAAAATTACAAATCTTTTAAGTGGTCTGATATCCACACCCGATTCCGACATCACCTTTAACGAAGCAAGTGCTGTTACAGCACCAAGTAATGCAATTGGCCCAAATGGGTGAGTAAATTCCGCTTGACTTGAAGAAATCACAAGAAGTGCAATATCCCCTGCAAAAAGAAGAGTTAAACCTCCCATTATGAATAATGATAAAAAGGTTACAATACTAAGTGACAAAGGAATCAAGTTAAGACAAAAGACTAATGTTACAAATAACATTAATCCAACTTCCAAAATTAATTGTAAATGGTTTTGAGCAATTAATAACATATTTTAATCACAATTCTCTTTTATTTTTTAAAATTAAATGGACTGACCGGGATTTGAACCCGGGGCCTCCGCCATGCCAAGGCGACGATCTACCATCTGAGCTACCAGCCCAATATTGAATATTATATAAAATATTTAAAATTAGTATTATAAATAACTATTTGAAATTTCAATAAAAATCATATAATTATCTATAATAAAAATATAAATAACTATTTACCATTTTTAGCTAAATCGTATAAGTTATCTATAATTATTTGGAACAAATCATCAGTTTTAACATCAATTTTCTCATGAGGATTGACAATGAACTCCAAAGCTTTATGAATGACCTCATCAGGATCATGAGACCTATACATCAAACCTTTATCAATGTAATATTGATCAACAGACAATGTATCACCAGGATAACATGAAATAACAGGAGTTTGCAAAATTGCAGCTTCCCTATTCATTGTACCACCAGCACCAATAACCAAATCACATTTTTTCATTATATTTGAAGTATCAACAGGAGGTTTTAATATTGAAACACCTTCAATTCCTTCAAAAATTTCAGCTTGCTCCTTGAATCTTGGAAGAATCAAAATATTTGCTACATTTTTCAATTCATCAACTATTGGAGATAAAACTGATTTTCTGCAGTCAGCATCCAAATATGATGCAAGTGAAGGTTCAGGCCTCATCAAAATAGTTTTAGGATGAGTCAAATTAAGATTTAAATCATCAAATATATTATCATTATATTTGAAATCTTTAAAATGCATTAATTCTGAGGTTCCATCATAGGAAATGATAGAGTTTGGATCTGCACCAAATTTCATTAGTTTCCATATGTCAATAATTTTTGGAGTAATAATTCTATCACACAACGGAAGAGTCAACTTATTGGCAGCAAGTGCATGTTCATTATCAAGAACATATAAACTTGGAATTCCTAAACCAAAACTGATTCTAGGAAGTTCAATAGAATGCTTGCTAAGGGCAACATCCACCTTTTCATCATGTATTACATCAACAAGATTGTAAACTCTGGATGTGCTCTCTTTAAGTTTGTCATATAAGCTTACACCATGTTTACCGACAGAAATGAAATCAATATCATACATTTCCATTAATTTATGGATATCACCAAATTGCCTTGCTGTAACGATTACATCCTCACCTTCAGCTTCTAAATATTTGATAACATCCTTGAAAAACCTTACGTGAGGTGCATTTGAAATATCTATCCATACTTTCATAAAACCACCAAAATTAACCTAGTTCATTGCTTCTTCAATAGCTGCAATAATTTCGTCTAATCCTTTTCCTTCTTTTAAGCTAGATTTGATAACTTTGATTTTAGGGTTTAATTTTTGAGCGTCAGCAACCATTTTATCAGCATCAGCACCAACAGCATCTGCCAAATCAACTTTATTGATTACTACAACATCAGAAGTTTGGAAAATAATTGGGTGTTTTTCTACAGTGTCGTCACCTTCAGTAACACTTACAACGACAATTCTTAAATGAGAACCTAAATCAAAATCAACAGGACAGATTAAGTTACCTACGTTTTCAATGATAACCATGTCCAAATCATCTAATGGTAAATCTGCAAGTCCATGACCTACTAAGTGTGCATCTAAATGACATTCTTTACCAGTATTTAATCCTACAACCGGTACATCGTGTTTTTCTATACGTTCTGAATCGAATTTTGAGATTACATCTCCTGCAAGAACACCAATTTTATAATCAGTATTATCAATTATTTCTTCTACGAGAGTTGTTTTACCGGAACCGATTGCTCCAACAAAATCAACACAGAAAATGTTTTTTTCTTCTAAGTTTTTTAAGTTTTTATCTGCTAATCTTTTATTAGCATCCATAATATTTTTTGCAACTTCAATATCAGCAACTTGATGCATATTCATACCTCCATAAATTTAAGCATCATCAGGTTTTTCAATAACCATGTTTTTAACAGTGATGTCTTTTCCATTTAATACTTCTACTTTAAGACTATCACATTCAGGACATTTAACAAGCGGTGCATAATGATCACTATCATCAAGTATAGCTTCACCATGGAATCCGCAATCACCACATTCCATTTCGACAGGAATTTCATTAAAAATGATTTTAGCATCTTCCATTAGGGTGTTCTCAATTAAAACACCTAAAATAAATTGTAGCTGTTCAGGATTAATCATAGCTAATCTACCAACTTCAATTGTAACTTCATTAACTTCCGTGGCATTATTTTCTTTTGCAGTATCCAAAACTGCATTAATTATACCTTGAGCCATAGATAATTCATGCATTTATACTACTCCTTAATCATTAATATAATAAATATAGATTTGTTAATTTATAAAAGTATTTAATATTTACGTAATACCAGAGTAATACTTAAATTTAAAAATATATCAATTAATGTTGAGTATAGCAACATTATATATAAACTATTTAAATAATAGTAATAATTAACAGGAGTTATTATTATGAATTACAAATCAAAATTTGGTTTTGGATGTATGCGACTTCCAAAGACTGATGAAAATGATCCGACATCAATCGACCAGGAACTATTTAATGAGATGGTTGATGTTTATATGGAAAAAGGGATTCAATTATTTTGATACATCTTATGCTTACCACAATGGTACAAGCGAAACCGCTATTAAAAAGGCAGTAGTGGAAAAATATCCTCGTGAATCCTTCAAAATATGCGATAAGATGCCAACCTGGGCATTAACATCAGAAGAAGACAATGAGAAATTCGTGAACGAAATGCTTGAAAGGCTTGGAATCGACTACTTTGACGTATTTTTCGGCACAACATTAACGGACCATGGCTTAAAAATGCAAAAAAAAACAAAAACCTTTGAATACGTTAAAAAAATGAAAGAAGAAGGTGTTGCACGCAAAATTGGATTTAGTTTCCATGACAAAGCAGATTTATTAAAAGAAGTTCTTGAAGAATATGTGGATATGTTTGATATTGTTCAATTGGAACTTAACTATCTTGATTGGGAAGACCCTGCAATTGAAGCACACAAATGTTATGATTTATGTGTTGAACATGATCTTGACGTTTATGTTATGGAACCATTGAAAAGAGGAGTTATTGTAAATCCTAATGATGAAATTAAAAAGGATTTCAAAGAGTTCAATGGAGAAAAATCAATAGCTAGTTTTGCAATAAGATTCTGTGCTTCTCTTGAACATGTGAAAATCGTATTGAGTGGAATGAGCAACATGGCTGATATGCTTGACAATTGTGATACTTATGAAAACTTTGAACCATTAAGCAAAGAAGAAAGTGAATTCTTAGATAAGATGGCTCAAAAACTTGCAGACAATCTTGCCGTTCCATGCAGCGAATGCGGATACTGTGTTGATGCATGCCCTGAAATGATTCCAATACCAGAATATTTCAACTTATACAACACAAGCAAAAACCAACCAGAATCAAATATTTACAGATTATATTTCGATAAATTATGTGACGAGAAAGTTCCAGCTGACGAATGTACCTATTGCGGAACATGTCTCGATTACTGTACACAAAAAATAGACATTCCAGAAGAATTAGAAAAAGTAGTAGAACACTTCCAAGAAGGTTCAGCCCATACGGTTAAGAAACCCTCATTTTTAATTCATTAACCATTTCACCATGTTTATTTATTTTTGAAGCTTTTCTATAATATTCCACTGCTTTTGGGAAAAATCCTGAATGATAATGTATCAATCCCATCAAAGCCAATGCTTCAGAATTTTTACTGTCAAAATCCAGCACTTTTTCTAGAATATCCAAAGCAACATCCAAATCACCTTGGCTGTATAAATCATATGCTTCCTCAAATAATGTATCCACATCATCAAGAGAAGACAATTCATTATCTTCATCAGGTTTAGATTTATTTGTTAATAAAACCTCAAGTTCATTAGCCATTTCATTTGATTTGTCAATAGCCAATGCTTTTTTAGTGAATAATAATGCAATATCCTTTTGATCCTGATCATATAATATTTGGGCCATTAATGCCAATGCTTTGACATGCTTTTTGTTATTTGCTAAAATATTATTCAAAATATCCTTTGAAGAAGAGTAATCACCAGCTTCATATAACTTATATGCTTCACCAAACTCACCTAACTCTTCAACACTTGCTTTAACATCAATTATTTCTTCCTTTTCACCACTTAATTCATCGGAAATTAACTTTTTCATGTATTCAAGTATATATTTAGTTGCTCCCTTATGAAGCGGCTTATTATCATTACCACATTTTGGAGAATAGATACAAGCAGGGCATCCTTTCTTACATTGGCAGTTGTTTAATAGATCAATTGTTGAATTTAATAAATCTACAAATACGTCCACTGCCTTTTCAGTAATTCCAATTCCACCTTCATACCCATCATAAATGAAAATTGTTGCCTCCTGTGTATCCTCATGATAATTTGTTGAAAGTCCACCAATATCAAATCTGTCACACATTGTATGAAGTGGGAACAGTCCAATCAAAGCATGTTCTGCACCGTGAAGACCACCCGCAAATACATCTTCATCATTTGGAAACATATCTTCCAATGTATCTTTAACTTCTTTTGGAATTGTAAACCACAATCCTTTTGTATTGAATGTTAATGGAGGCAAATCAAGTAAAAATGTTCCTATTGGCTTTGAAAAGTGCATTTTTTTATATTTGAAGTAATCTTCACTTACTGTAAGTTCACCGAAGTGAATTGTTAAACCACCATATTTTGTTTTTGAAAGTTTCTTTTTAATATTGGTCTCAGTTTTGTTTAAAACCATTGTATGATAATCCACAACTTCCTTTGATACATTTACATAACCTCTTTTAAGGTTAATGCTGTTTACCACATAAGTATCTCCCTTATTGATTAAAATAGCTCCTTCATGAGCTTCCCTATAAACTTGAGAACGTTCCATTGTCTCCAACAGTCTTCCATTAACCATTACCTTAAACTCTTCTGAAGATATTTGATCCAGTGAATGATCTAATGCAGGATTATCATCATAGGGATATATGAAATCTCCGCGATGGTTTTCATATAAATCCTTTTTAGAAACAAGCTCATCAATTACATCTTGTGAAATGCCAAAGTACTTTTCTGATTCGCCACGTTTAAGAGGCAATTCTTTAGCAGCACATAGCAAATGAGCTTCCTGCAATATAGGATTTGATAAGTCAATAATTGCATTTTCATGAGGTTTATCAAAGAAAAACTTAGGATTATTCATGAAATACTGATCCAATTGGTTTTCAAATGCTATTAAAATTGCAATTGATTTCTGACTGCTTCTACCTGCCCTTCCAGATTGTTGCCAAGTGGAAATCATAGTTCCAGGATAACCTGAAATAATAACTGCATCAAGTGATCCAATGTTGATTCCAAGTTCCAATGCATTAGTACATGTAACACCCAAGTACTTGCCGCTTTTTAGACCTTCTTCGATTTCACGTCTCTCCTGAGGCTGGTAACCCGCACGATATGCTGCAATTCTATGGGCCAATTTTCCTTTTACTTGAGTCATGTCTTTTTTAGCCCACATTGCAATTAATTCAGCTGTTTTTCTTGAAACAGTAAAACATAATGTCTGGATATTTTTCAACATCATGTACATAAAGATATTTTCAGTTTCCATATGCACAGATGGAGCAGTCTTGTATACCTTATTTCTAAGATAATTTTTGAAGGGATTGTACAGAATAAAATCTTTTTCACCACTAGGGGAGGTATCATTGTCCACCAGTACAAATTCTTCACCAGTCAACCTATTGGCCAATTCCAATGGATTTGCAAGTGTTGCTGAAGATAAAATGAATTGCGGATATGACCCATAAAAGTTAGCAATTCTTTTTAATCTTTTAATTAAAAATGCAACATTGGATCCAAATACTCCTTTATAATAATGTGATTCATCAATTACAATATATCTAAGGTTTTTATAAAATCTTGACCACTGATGGTGCCAGGATAAAATCAAATGCAACTGATAAGGATTTGTTAAGACAATCCTTGAGTTTTCACGAATTCCCCTTTTTTGAGTTCTTGGAGTATCCCCATCATAAGTTCTTGGATCAATAGTTATGTCAAGTTCCTTCTCAAGATTCTCCAAAACGTGCAACTGGTCATTGGACAATGCCTTTGCAGGGTAAATGTAAAGAGCTGTAGCATCACCATCTTCAATCATTGTTTCCATAATTGGCAGATTGAATGCAAGTGTTTTACCAGATGCTGTAGGTGTTGTGATAATTACATTTTCACCATTCTTAATAGCGTCATATGTCTCAGCTTGATGTTCATATAATTTTACATTCTTTGAACCAAGGTAGCTGACAATATTTTCATTTAAATCATCGACTTTTTTAAAACTAGCCTTTTTAGCCGGTATTGTTTCAATATGTGCGATATTTTCCCTATACCTCACATCATTTTTGAACATATCTATATTGTTTACCTCAGACATAATATCAGCTAAAATTAAAATTAATAATTATATTTTAAGTTAAAATAATATTTAAATAATTGTATTTTTTAAAAATAGGAAGTTAGAAACAAGAGTTCCTAACTTTTATATGCATATTATAGGAAAGATTTCGTTCCCGTAATATAATATATATTTTATATAAATAAAAATTTATCTATAAAACACTGATTAATACTTTTCAAATGCTCTTTACATTATTTTATTAATAAGTAATTCACATAAATTAAATTATATTAAATTTTGAGGGAAAAAATGATATCATACGAAGAATTTGAAGATATAGTGGTGAATATACTCAAAAGAGATATCTCTTCAAATAAAGATCAGCAAAATGCAATATTGGCTCCAAGCGACAAATCTCTATTTATCGTTGCAGGACCTGGTTCTGGAAAAACAACTGTAATGGTGCTTAAAATATTAAAATACATATTTGTGGATGAAATTGACCCAAGTGCAATAATCGCTACAACATTTACAAGAAAAGCAGCCAATGAATTATATTCCAGAATATTAAGTTGGGGAGATGAAATTAAAAAATATTTAATTGAAAAGTATGATGATGGAAGTTTTGAGAGCAGTTTCAAAATTGTTTCAATTGAAAGAATAGATGTCAATCAAATAAAAATTGGTACAACAGACAGTATTGCAGAAGAATTACTTAGAGATTATAAACAGCCTGGAGAAAATCAATCAATCGTTATTGAAGGATTTGTAGCCAATTCTGCAATGATGAAAATTATCATCGAAGATGAAAAGTACCTCAATAAAAATTTAGTAGAATATCTCAAGGAAGTAAGCAGAAGAGAAAAACTTGATGAACCATCAAAAATAAGTGAAATACTTATTGAAATTAAAAATAGAATCTACTATGACCAAGTGGACATTAATGAACTATATGCCAAAACAAAAAATATGAAAGGAGTTCATCTTGCACTTGATTGCATTAAAGAATATGAAAATAAACTTAAAAACAGAAATACAATTGATTTTGCCATGCTTGAAGCGGAATTTCTTAAAAAACTAAAAAATAAAGATTTGGAAGAATTCTTAGATGATATCCAAATTGTATTGATTGATGAATATCAAGACACCAACTTACTTCAGGAAGATATCTATTTTACAATTGCCCGTTCTGCACTTGAAAATGGAGGAAACATAACCGTTGTTGGTGATGATGACCAGTCATTATACAGATTTAGAGGAGCAACTGTTGACTTATTTACAAATTATCAAAGGCGTATCCATGATAAATTAGGCATAGATGTTGAAGAAATCAATTTAAGAACAAATTACCGCTCAACAGAAAACATTATTGAACACTGCAATCAATTTGCGGAATTAGACTCAGAATATCAAAATGCAAGGGTTGAAAATAAACCAAAAATTATAGCTCCGGATTTTGATAATGATAAAATGCCTGTTTTAGGAATGTTTAGAAACAACCCTCAAATGCTTGCTAGTGATTTATCCAAATTAATAAATAAACTTGTAAATAAAGGAGAAGCAAACATTAAAGTACTGCAAGTCTTAGATAAGGAATACTATGAAAAAGTAAATGGTGCAGTCAATATTGCACAATTACAAAAGATTCAATCTGAAAATAAACAAAAATGTAAACAGATTGAGAAGATTACCCTAAAGTTAGATAGTGAATATGGGTCTGCTTCAGACATTGCAGTTTTATCATATTCCCCAAAAGAATCCCAATATGGAAATCGTTCATTCTTGCATTATCTGAGAAAAAATCTTAAAAAGTTAAAACAACCAATTGAAATGTTCAACCCAAGAGGAATTGAACTCCAGGATATTGAGGTTGTAAGTATTTTTTGCGGATTAATCCTTGAATGTATTGATCCTGAAGGAACAATACAAAACTTAGATAAAACCATACCTAACTTAGCAAAACGCAACATGAACAAATGGAGAGTTAACGCGAAAGAATACATCAAAATGAATCCTGAACCTCGAGAACCAATTACTCTTTCGCAATTTGTTACATATTGGCAGCTTAGACGTCCAAAAGGATATGACGAATGGCCAAAGACAGCAAGTTTAATGGAACTTGCATATAAAATAACAACTTGGATTGAAGAGTTACAGGAAGATGTTGAAGGTATTGTATATCTAGAAGCAATTACCAAATCAATTACACAAACAGGATTCTTCAACGATTATCATTCAAATATTTCTTTTAAAAATCCAAAACAGGAAAGAGATTCAATTCTTGAAGCCATTTGGAATATTTTCATCCCATTATCAACCGGAGGGGTGCAAATTGATGAGTCATTACTTGAAACATTGCCAGACAACAGAATTAATGTATTATCCATCCACCAATCAAAGGGATTGGAATTCCCGCTGGTTATTGTTGATGTGGGTTCAAAATTTAAAAACAACCATATCAAAACTCAAAGGTTAAGATTCCCAAAATCGATTAAAGACGAAAAGACTCTAGAAACTAGAATAAGACAATACAGTGAACTTGGACAAAGTAGCCGTGGAGAAAAAGACAAATCTTTTGATGATTTAACAAGACTTTACTTTGTTGCATTTTCAAGAGCTGAAAAGGTATTATTATTAATCGGATTAAATCCGGCTATTGAAGGATACAATAATAAGAACGATCACTTTGATATTCCAAATGTTGCTCTTGGATGGAGCAGAGATGAAAAATACATTGGATTTAATGAGATATATTTAATTTAGGAAGTGATAATGTGAAATTACCATCAAGATCTAAATCATATATGATTCCAGAATATAGTTTAACTGGAGATTTATTATCCTATTTAACCTGTAATTTACAATACAGATACCAAAACAAAGGAACATTACCACCTTCAAAACCTGTTCAAAGATGGTTTGGAGAATTTATTCATGGTGTACTTGAAGAGGCATATATCAAATGGGACAATGACAACACACAATTCCCATGGGATTGGAAAAAAGACATTAGACCTATTGAAGATTTAATTGATTTGAGATTACAAGTAAGAGGCCTTTATTCCTATGATGAAGATTTATTCTTCAGCATACATAATCAGGTTAACCAGGATTTAACAATTGACGATTTAAACGAACATGACCATAAAAAATTAGCTAGTGCCAGAGCTGAAAAGGCAATAAATATTTGGGGAAAACATCTGTTTCCATTAATTGATTCATCAGAACTTCTGATAAAGGGAATACGTGAAATGCCAAATTATGACAAAAACATTAGCAGATCAAATTATTATGGAATTAACGGTGTGGTTGATGTTTTAACTTCAATGAAAATTAATAAAACCGTAGAACAGAGCAATTTAGACAATTATAATAATAAAATTATTGAATATCTAAAAAAAGACCCTGGATTTCAAGAAAAAATCTCCCAATATGATGAAGGAGATTATTATGAAATCATCATAGACTATAAAGGAATGAAAAGACCTCCCATAATAATGAAGGATTCAAAAGCTGAAAACAAATGGGAAAACCATAAACAACAAATTTTAACTTATTCCTGGCTTAGGTCACAGCAAGAATCATCAAAACCAATCATTGCAGGAATCATTTTTTACTTGAATGAATTAGTCCCTTCAAAAGAAGATCTGGTTTTAATTAAAGAAGAATTAAACGATAATCTGACTGATGTTGGATATAAATACACCAATGATGTGGAATTGATTAACAAATGGGAAGAGGAAGATAAGGCACCTGAACTAAGCACTGACTTTAAAATTGACAGATCAATTAGAATCATAAATGTCGATGCCGAAGAGCAGGAAAACTCCCTTTTAAAATTTGATAGTGTTGTTGCCAAGATTGAAGATTCATTAATTAAAGAAATGAAAGGATGTAAAATTCAAGAAGCATGGAAAGGAGATTCAGATGAGAGAACCTGCAGTGCTTGTGATTTTAGGACTTTTTGTAAAAATAACAGTGTTAAAACAAAAGACTTTAAAATTCCTTAAACATATATACTATTAGGCGATTATAATGACTAATTTGGAAAAAAACAAAAAATATTGCGAAGTAATCGAAAGTAAAATTAAACTTGATGCAAAACCTGTTGCTATGAAGCTAATTGAAACTGAAGATGACTTACCAGAAAATATTGACTTAATTGACGAAAAAATTAGACATTGTGAAATGGTTAGAAAAGCATCTCTTGGAGACTCATTTTATTCCACAATTGAACAACAACAATGTTTAGGTGGGGCAGGAGCTATCGGCCTTAGAGACATGCCTGAAAAATTAGCAAATGGTGAAAAATATTTCTCATTAGGCAGATTCCAAGATTTAGAAACTGCTAAGAAATTAACCGCAGAACTTTCAATTGTTAAAGATATCCATTGGGGAATGATTTATGCACCTTTAGATGAAGCAGACTTTGAAGCAGATGTCATCCAAGTTATAACAGAACCTGTTGGTGGAATGAAACTTGCTCAAAGTATCGTTTATAAAACTGGTGAAAAAATTAAACCTTCATTTGCAGGTATTCAATCATTATGTGGGGATGCATTTGCAAATCCATATCTTGCAGATGGAATTAATTTCACATTAGGTTGTGATGGTTCTAGAAAAGCAGCTGACATCAAAGATAATGAAATGACTGTTGGTATTAGCAAAGCTAAAATCGAAGAAGTTATTTCAGGATTAGAATCAATCTAAAAGAGCTAAATAATCATCATAATGATTAATATTTAATAATTCTTTTTTATTTTTTTCTTTTATTCCATAAAATGCATAACCATCAGCAAAAATTTTTCTCAAAATTGGATTTAAATTATCATCCTCATTTTTCAAATATTCCATTAAATTCAAACGAGGAGCTACAAAAGGCATACCTAAACCTTCAGCAGTATCAAGCAATCCAGTTTTTCTTCTTCTCAGAATAGATATTGTATGAAAAGGATTATCTGAATTTTGACTTACTTCAATAATACGATTAAAAGTTTCAGTTGACACTGTTGGCTGGTCTGCAGTAATGCATAATGCAAAATCAGAACAGATTTTTGACAATCCATTGTAAAGCGATACTGATAAACCTACATCTACAGGATCATTAATCACAAATTTAACTGACCCTTTATAATTATCAAAAATAGCTTCTTTTATTTCACTTGCATAGTGACCAAGTACCACAATACATTCATCTATATTTGCAGATAATGCATTATCAATAGTTGTCTCTATAACCGTTTTATTTTCAAAAGGTAAAATAAGTTTATTTTTTAATTCTATATTTCGAGAAAGTTGATCTTTTCTCATTCTGGAATTCTTTCCAGCCGCTGTAATAATAGTTGAAATTGACATAAAAAAAGAAAAAGAAAAAGATACATCCATTAGTTTGGAATATATCTTACGAGTTTACAGTAAACACCCATACTTGTACCTGAACCTTCAGTCCACATTTTAATCATAACAGGATAATCATGATTATTTGTTACTGTAATATCTTGTGCAGGATTATATCCGAATAAAACTGCATCTTCATCCCAGGTCATACCGACTGGTAAATCAAAACCTTCAGCAGTAACAGCAGCTCTTAATGCCCTAGCAGATGGACATACACCATGTGCTGCACTTCCACCTGGAGCAGAATGATCTACTGCAGATTCAAAGTAAACATAATCCTTACCACTGGAAGTTGAGTTCGGAGGAATCACAGTTCCATTCCATGCTTCAACAAATTGTCTTGCATTTACTTCCCTAATTGAATCCCCATATTCTGCATGTGAACCTAAAGAAGTTCCATACGCTTCACCTTCTTGTTCTGTGTAATTTCCAGAATATAAAAGAATTGGAGAACCAGTTGGATATTCAGATGCATAATCTACAACATCCTGACCAAATATTTTTGGTACATCACTAGCACTAATATTATTCCTTCCATCAGAGAATCCTTTCATTCCTTTTTCTAAAGTAAATGTAGAACCATTTTGAGCATCATAATTATACCAACTTCTAATAGTTGAAACATTGTAATAATCATTATGATAATCTAAATCTTTAATTTCAGATTCAGGGACAGATTTGATTACAGTTCCATTTTCTACAACATCTACACCAGTATCAGTTTTAACTAACCATTTATATGGAGTACTGTATCCCCATACATAGTTATCCGGTGATTTTACAGCCAATTTGTCTCCTTCAAATGTTAAAAATCCAGGGCCTTCAACATCAATCACATTACCATAGGAATCTATACTTTCACTAGATATGCTTGAGAAATCCATTGGAACCATACCAGTAGACAAGGTCATTAAGATACCTTGAATATCCAATGCAGCAATTTGATGCGACAAGAATCCAAGATGTGATACTAAAGGCACTTCAATTGGATCTTGTTGGCCTAAAATTGATTGATTCTCGAACATGGATTGTCCAATAGGAAGATTATACTCTTCTGCAACGGATTGAGCGGTGAAAGACTCATTAGTTGCTGCCCCAAAAGCAGCAAATAAAATACTTAAAACAATTAATGCTAAACATATTGTAATTGATATTTTTCTCCAGCCACTACTCATTTAATACACCTTAATAATATAACAATAATAGTAATATTATAATTTTAAATTACATAGTATAAAAATTTATCGAAAAACGCTATTTTTTCATAAATTTTCAGAAATTAATTTAATTCTTTCTTGAATATCAATAATAGTATCTTGACCATTACCACCAATTAAAATAGCATCTTCATGAGAATACTCTGCAACCAATGCAATAATTTCATCAAGAGAGTTTACAGTTATGATATTTCCCATATAACCAAGAGAATTCAATCTATAAATGGCCATATCCAAAGTATCATCCAATCCAGGGAATAGGACAATGACTTCAGGATTATACTTAACCGCAACATCCAAAATATCCAATCTGTGAATCTCATTATGACGGGGAGTACCAATAAATATTGCATAAAAATCCTTTTCAGATAAAATAGAAGCTAATGCATCTGAATTATCAGTTTTTCCAACATATACTGATGCATCATTAATTTTATAAACATCCAATCTGCCCTGAACAGCATTAAATTCTGAAAGTGATGATTTAATAATGTCCTTAGGCACTTTCAGTTCTCTTGCAATTGCAGTTGCAAGACCTGCATTAAGCAAATTAAATTTACCAAATACTTTCAATTCATCCTGATATTCGAAATAATGAATATTTTTAGCACTAGCTTCTTTAAAATCAGCATTGAAATCTTGATTAAATGCAGTAAATACAGTTTTGCCTTCAAAAAATCTAACTAAGGAATTCTTATAATTCGCAATGGTCTTATGGACATTCATATGATCATTACCAATATTTGTAAGACCAATCATATCAAAGTCAAAGCAATATTTACAAAAGTCAAGAGTCATATCACAGACTTCAACAAGCAATATATCATATTCGCCCTCATCTGCTTCAAGGATTAAATCATAATAACCAGAAAATCCTCCTCCACCATTTCCTCCTACTAGCACTTTTTTACCTGCATTTTCTAAAACTTCTTTTAACATATGCACAGTAGTTGTTTTACCGTTAGTTCCAGTAATCCCAATAGTGAAAACATCCTTATGTTTGTTTACAGTATCACTCAATAAACTTGAATTTTCCAATAACTTGGTTGCAAATTCCCCTCCAAACATACTAGGACTAATTGCTATTGCATCACATTGATCAATAGCATAAGGATTTGTAAAACCTAAATCAAGAGTTACACCATCTCCAACAATTGAAACTGTCTGGTTTTCATCAATTATATCAAAAGACAAATTTGGCAAATCTAAACCATTTAAATCAACATTGATATTTAAATCGGTGGCATAAACTTCCCAACCGTGCCTTAAAAGAGAGTTAACTGCTTTTTTTCCTTCTACACCTAATCCAATTACTGCTGCTTTCATAAAAAATAATTCCTTAAAATAAATCGTTATAATTAACATTACATTTTTTAAATTAATAAATATTTTTATATTATAATATTTAAAATAAATGCAAGGTGAGAAAAATGTTTGAAGATGAAAGAAACAATAAAATTTATAATTTAATAATTACTAGCGGATTTGACAAAAATAAAGAATACGGACAATTTACTGAAAAATTATATTCAAAAACAGATTTCTTATGGAAAGAATCAATGTCTGGATCATACTCTACTGCAGGTGAAGAATTTTATAAAAAAGTTGATAGGATTATTTTTTTATCAGGTCTTTATAATGACAATAAAGAACTCTTTGAAGAGTTATTAACCGCAAGTGAAAAATACGAAATACCAATTGTTTTAGTTAGACCATTAGGTGCAGAAGAAGTTCCACTTAACTTAGAAGAAAAAGCAGCAACCATTGTTGGATGGAATGCAAACTGCATCATAGATGCAATTAAAGATGCACCTGAAACATTTTAAAAAAAAGAAAGATAATAATGTGATTACATTATTACTTTTGAAATTCCATTTACTTTTTCTACTTTAATTAAATTATCTGCAGCATTTTCAAGTTGAGGTTCGTGAGTTACAATTATCATTTGTGGCAATACAGACATTTCTTTTAATAAATTAATCAACTCATGTCTTCTGGATGAATCCAAATGAATTGTAGGTTCATCGAGTAAAATAGTATCTAATTCACCATTAGCCATTGCCTGTGTAATACCAAGTCTTAAAGCTAATGCAATAGCGATTTTTTCACCGCCACTAACCATACTCATTGAAGATTCACCTTCAGGACCATAAACAGTCACATCATACTCGTCATCAAGAGTTAAATCAGAATAATTAAAGTTAAATTCATTGAAGAACTCTTTAGTATATTTTTGGATTAATGGCCTTGAAATATTTCTTAAATCTTTTTGAATACCATTTTTACTGTATAAACTTCTGAAATGATTCAATAAGTTAATATAATCTGAAATATCATCATATTGTTTCTGGAATACTTTAACAGTTTCCAATTTACTAGTTAAATCCTTAACTTGAGTAATTGACTGACGTGCTTGTCCCTTAATATCTGAAAGTTCATTATTAAAAGTATTAAATCTTCTTTCATATATGTCAGAATGATAAATAATTTGTTCATATTTATCAGCATCATATGCAGAAGCTTGGATTTTATTTTTAATAATGTCAATTTGATTAATGGACATACCAATATCTTCTTTTACTGAATCAAGTTGTGTTAAATAAGAAGATTTATTTTGGACAAAACCTTTAAGTTGATTATATTCCTCATTTTTATGTTTTAAATCAGCAATACGATTTTGAAGCTCAGCAGCAGTGATATCCCCACTTAAATGAGGATCTTGCTCAATTGCGAGTTTAATATTAGTTACATGATTATCAATTTCATTTCTAACTTGTTTTAATTTATATTGAGCTTCAGTTTCATCACCTAAAACATCCAATGCACCTTTAGCTTGATTATATGCATCATAAGACTCTTTATAAGATTCGCGATCTTCTTTCTTATTGGCAATGATAAGAATCAATTCGCCTAATTTACCACTGATAAAGTCTTTAGATACAAGTTCATCATCAAGTTTGTTTAATTTGACAATTTGATTTTGCAAATGAGTAAATTTATGTTTATACTCTATAATTTGTTTAGATAACTCTAATAATTTATCGGATTTATCTTGGAAACTTAATTTATTTTTATTAAGTAAACGAACACTTTCCTCATTTTCAGAAATCAATTTAGTATTCTCTTCAATACTATCAGTATACTGATTAATTAATTCTGATTTTTTATTATCATCAATATCTGCTTGACAAACAGGACATTTACTATCTGCATCTTCCAAATCATCTAAAGGTTTTTGACTTGATTTAATATTCTGCTTAAATACGACAATCTCTTCATTTTTAGCAATGATATCTTCAGATAAACTTTTAATCTTTTCAGATATTTCATTCAAGAAGTTATTTGTAGCATCCTCAATACCTTCAATATTATCAATTTTAGCCAAATTATCTTGGTCCAATCCATAATCATCTAATTTATCTTTAGCTTTTGCAAAGAATTGATTAACTTCATTACGTTCGTTTTGAACTTCTTTTAAAAGATCTTTCTTATCATTTTCAAGTTTAGCCATTGTAGCTAACTCTTTTTCAAAATTAATCTTTTGATTATTATATTTGTTAATCTCCTCTTCTGATGCTAAATATTTATTATAATTCTCTTTATTATCAACAACAATTTGTTTTTGTTGAGCAATAGATTCGAGTTTATCATCAATTTCCTGTTCTTTTTGTTTTAAATTTTGAATACTAAGAACAGATTTCTCAAAGTCAAGATAAACATCTAATTTTGAAACATATTTTTCCAATCTGGAAATCTTCTCTTCAGATTCCCTTATATTGTCCAAATTATTTTGAATCAAATGTTTATCCTGTTCCAATTTAGATAATGTCTTTTCTTCATTTTCAAGGTTATTCACTTGAGTTTCATAAATCTCTTTTTCTCTTTCCATGTCCCTTTTACTTTCAGAGATTTCTTGAA
Source organism: Methanobrevibacter sp. (assembly GCA_022775905.1). Lineage (NCBI taxonomy): Archaea > Methanobacteriati > Methanobacteriota > Methanobacteria > Methanobacteriales > Methanobacteriaceae > Methanobrevibacter > Methanobrevibacter sp. The sequence goes on along the minus strand of JALFJX010000003.1, from coordinate 29,980 downwards.
GTAAATCACTAACCTCTTTAATGTTTTCCTCAAGTTCAAGTCCTCTTTGCTTTAATGAATTCAATTCATCTCTTTTTTTAGTCAAGTCCTCTGCCAATTCCTTTGAATTGTAAAGTTTACCCTTGAGTTCAGATAGTTGATTTTCATAATCATTGATAAATGGCAATAAATGTTTCCAGGATTTTTCCAAGGAATCAATACCTAACAATTTAGCAATTAACTGTTTTTTCTCAGCAGGAGTTTTATCAACTAATTCAGCTATTTCCCCTTGTCTGATATAAATCGCATTTAAGAACAAATCAGAATCAATGCCCAAAATTTGATGGATTTCATTTGATACTTCTTTATCTCCACTGCAAACATGAACATATTCACCATCTAGTGAAGTTTTCTTATATAACACTGATTTTAAATTTGATTTTTTCTCACGAACAATTTTATATTTTTTCCCATTAGAAATGAATTTTAATTCAACAAACATGGTTTGTGCATTATTTCTAACTAAATCATCAATTTTTTTAGCAGTGTGTTGTTTAAATAGAGCAAAACTAATACCTTCCAAAATTGTTGATTTTCCAGCTCCATTTTCACCTACAATAACACTAATACCCTTATCAAATTTAATTATAGTATCTTCATGAGATTTGAAATTTCTTAATCTTAATTTTGTAAAAATCATTTTAAAACCTCATTAAATGTTACTTGAACATCCTCTGATTTTTCTTGAGGTGTTTCAACTTCAGTTTCTTCTTCTGCTTGCAATTCAACTTCATCTTTAGTGGAATTATAAAAATCATTGTAGAATTGTTCGATTAATTCTTGTGACTCTTCAAGTTTATCTTTTGATAAATAATCATACAAATCAATGGCCAATTGGGTCACATTATCATCATTATATTTCTTTAATTGTTCCACCAATATCTCTTTGGCACCTAAACCATTCTTTTTAATTTCCTCTTCATCAATGACTTCATCATCTTTAACATTGAATTTTGGCCTAATCATTAAAGATAAATCCCCTAAATCTTCATTGATAACATCATAAACAGCACTAGTATCAGATTCAACATCCCTAATTGTTAAATTCAAAATAGGTTGTTTATCAAAATCCTTAATAGTTTCCTTAATACCGGCAATACCACTTTCTAAGTTTTCATAATCAAGTGATCTGTTAATGAATTCACGAGGAACATCAATTTTAACCCTTTTAACAATAGGTTTTGGGCCATCGAAATCAACAACAACAAAACCTTTCCCATTTCTTTTATAATCATCCACTTCATCAGTTTTCCATATTTCACCAGATCCAGGATAAACTAATCTTCCATTACCGAATGATTCATTAATATACTTATGAATATGGCCAAAAGCATAATAAGTAAAATTATCTGGAATATCACCAAGTTCCAATTCATATTGATATCCCAAATATTTATCAATACCTTGATGTAATACAAGAATTGATTTTTCATGATTTGCTGCCTTTTTAGACAATTCAGCCAATTTAGATTTTAAAGTTTTATTTTGTGATGATGGATAGTATGGTAAACCCCCAATAAAAATATCTCCATGCATATAATCAGTATTAATTGGACTAATTACTTTTAAACCCAATTTTTTGAATATAACTTGTGGAGGAATAGCTCCTTGGCGCATTACAGAATCATGATTTCCTGCAATTGCATACATTGGAATTCCTGCACCTTTCAATTTAAGTAAACCTTTTTGGAATGCTAAGAGTGCATTAGGAGATGGTCTTGCGGTTTCAAATAAATCACCGCTATGGATTACAAAATCCACTTTTTCTTCAATTATTTTGTCTATAACCTTTTCAAATACTTCATAAAAGTCTTTTTCACGTTCAATTAGACCAAATTGACGATAACCTAAATGAGTATCTGCTAAATGTGCAAATTTCATTATATTACCTTTTAAAATTTTTGTATATAACCAATTTAAACACTTTGTAAAGCATTTAAGTGAATAATAATTTATGACTTTCCATATTTAATAGTTTTTAAAGAGAGCATTTGAAAAGAAATAAAAAATGTATTAAAAATAGTATATTGAAAATTAAGAAAAATAAGAAAAAAATATGGAATTAATAATCATATCCCATATCCAATGTTTCTTTTTCAGCACGTTTGATCTCTTCTTCTTCACGTTTTAAAGAGTCCTTGAAATAAGAAACAATATCCATGTCATCACCATGGCGGCGACCTTTAAACATATCAATTTTAACAAGAGTTGGCACTTTACTCATTAAACCCAAAACAATAGCTTCTCCAACGTTTAATGATGGAAGTTGATTAATCAAATCCTGAGATAAACTCTCACTAGCTGATTGAACATGTCTTTGATCTTCAGGTTCAACAAGTCTTAAGATAATCATATTATTCATTTGAGATAATGCATCATGATCAACTGTTTTTGGAGATTGGCTCACCAAACATAAACCCAAACCAAATTTACGGCCCTCTCTTGCAACTCTTTGAATCCATCTCTTAGATTCAGAATCCCTTTTATTTGGAGCAAGAATATGTGCTTCTTCTAAAATGAAGAATACTGAATTGTCAAGTAAATCTTTTTTATTACCACTATGTGCAGCATCCTTGCTTCTTTGAAGTGCATTTCTTAATATATGACTTACCAAAACACTTGCAACAGATTCATCAACCTGACTTAAATCCAATACATTAGCATGCCCTTTTTTGATATTGGATAAAATATTTCCTATGTCTTTATCAAATAATTTGGAATATCTGTCCATTGCATCATCAATCTTATTCATTACATCAATAATTTGTTTATCAGAACCTTCAACTAGAGAATCCTTCTCTAAAATATCATACATTATTTGTAAGAAATTATTAGTTTGTGCAACACCATCAGTTATATCCCTTTTAGCTCTTTTAAATGCTTTTCTAAAGTGTCTTTCCTGAATAAAACTGTTTCCACCAATATTTACCAATTTTTTGATTTCATAGAAATTCATATAATGTGGATTGATTTTGGGTCTTATCACATTTACAGCACCATTTGGAAATTCCGCATCTTTATATTCTCCATGCATATCAAAAACGAAAATAGGAACATTGTAATCCAATAATTGATCTATTAAAACAGATACAGTATTTGATTTACCCGCACCAGTCATTGCAAGAATAGCCAAATGTCTTGACAAAATTGGATTTGCTTCAACATTAACATCAACATCACTTTGATTTACAAGACAACCTAACTTAATAGGGTTTTTTACATTGAATATTTCATCTAAAATTTCCTCATCAGCCAATTGAATTTCTGTTCCCGGAAGAACAGGAGTTCTAGGTAATTTTAAATTGTCATTGACATCTCCAAGAATTTTCACTTTACCTTTGATGTAGTTATCTTCACCACCAATTCTTGAAATCTTTTGAATTGCCTTAAAATCATTTATATCTACATTTAAAGAATCATTTCCCCTAATTAAGTTTTCAATCATTCCTAAAACTTTTTTTCCATCATATTCTATTGTAACATATTCGCCAACTTTAGGCATTTCATCTGAAATAAATGTTACTTCTGTAAGTGAAGTTTCACCAATACAAATTCCAACTACCATGACATCACTTCCCTATTGGTTGTTTCATAAATTTTAGCTATTTTCAATAATTGTTTAATATTATTATCTGTAATTACAACATCATTATGTGCTTTATTAAGCAGGTACGGATAACCTTGAACTGCTAGTTTGTTAATTTTTTTAATTAATTCAAATACTTCCTCTTTTGATGCTTTATAAGGCAATTCAACTTTCAATACATTTCGATTATCCTGCAGACGAATGTAGAAAATTGTAAAAGTTATGCTTTTGAAAAAATCATTGAAATATGGAAATGCTGCGTTTTCATGAACAGTTTTGTATTTTATCAAAGACATTCCCTGTTTTTTTGTAAATTTATCCAGAAATGCAATATCTGGAATATTCCAATTAAACAACTCATTATCAGAAGAGGTTTTTGAAATTGAAATAATTCTTTTTCTAAATTGTAATATTTCCTTTAAAAGAATCAGTTTTTCAATAGATGCAAGATGAAGATTATACTCCTCAATTTTATTTGAATTTTCATTTTTAGGTAATTCCACAAGATTTAATGAATCCCTAATCTCTGGAAATATCAATCCATATTTTCTTATGTTTAATCTTCTCTCAAATTCATTAAGTAAAGTATCATCCATATTATTTTTAAGTTTGGACGGTAATTTAGCACCTCTTGGAAATGCATTCTGCAAATCTCCCAAAATAGACCCATCAATCATATAATAATCAACATTATACTCTTTGATTGTTCTAAGTGCACACTTAAGTTCATAAATAGCCATGTAATTACTTAGCAATTCATCCAAAAAAGATACATGTGAAATATCAAAAATATCTGAATCATCAATTTTTTTAATTTTACCATCGTAAATTATCGATTCTGCACCTACTGCACAAAAATTAGTTGTTAGAAATTTCTTCTTATTGAAACTTCCATCCCCTGCAGCAATAGAAAAATCACTATTACTTTCATGAATATCTCTATTAAACCATTTATATTCTAATTGAGATTCAACATCATTTTGTGAATCAATATCATGAATAAATCCTCTTTTAGCAATGGCTTTTTCATATAATGAATTTAACATAATATCACTAATAATTATTATGTTAATAATAAATAAAAAAAGTATGGTAAGAGAAAGTTGAAAACTACTCCATTGAAGCTTTTAAAATAGCTCCGGTTAATTCTTGAATTTTAGCTTTTACATCATCAACTTCTTCTACAACAGTACCAGTTACAATGATGTCTCCACCTGCTTTTGCAGCCATGTAAGCAGTTTTACCGTCACGGATACCTCCGCCGACAACAAGGATGTTACTTGGTGCAGCCATTTTAGAATAACCAATCATTTTCGCAGGAATTGGCTCTTCAGCACCGGAACCTGCTTCAAGATAGAAAAATTTAATTCCAAATAATTCTGCAGACATTGCATAAGCTGCAGGAATTTTAGGTTTGTTTCTAGGCACTAAGTTTGCATCTCCAACCCAACCAACGGTTCCTCCAGGAGAAACAACCATATAATGCATAGATAAGATTTCCATTCCAGATGCTTTCACTGCTGGTGCTGCTAAAGCTTGAGCACCGTTGATCCAATAAGGATTTCTTGAGTTAACATAACTCATGTAAAAAATAGCATCAGCATATTTACTTACACTACTAGTATTACCAGGGAAAATAATAATTGGAACAGCAATATTTTCAGATAATATTTTACAAGTATTATCTACATCATCACCATTAACAGTGGATCCTCCAATCATAATACCATCAGTTCCACCTTCAATAGCCTGAGTAGCTATTTCCAAAGCTTCTTCAGGTGTCTGTTCATCAGGGTCAATTAAAGTAAAGTGTATTTTTCTACTTTTTAATATATCTCTAATATAATTTTCAACATCTTTCATAAGAATACCTAAAATAAGATTTATTAAAAATGATATATTAAATTAATTGTTTGGAAATAAAAATTAGTTAAAAATAAGTTTTTTAAAAAAAATAAATTAAAGATAAGAGAATAAACCTATCCTCTTGGTTCTTTAGCTTTGTATCTTAAACCTTTGTAACCGCATTTTCTACAAGTTGTAGCACCAGCAGGGTTACGAGCATTACATTTTAAGCAGATTTTTACATTGAACATTCTGTTTTCTGCTTCTTCGAATCTTGCCATTAAAACTCCTCCTTATAATCGTGAAAATTAATAATAATAAACTGTTATAGTATTCATAACTATTAATTAATTATTTAAACTTAATAGTATTTAAATGTTTAGTTATTTTAACCTAAAATAAGGAAAATATGCCCTTATAAAAAATATTATTCCTCATGTTATTTGAAAAAATAATAAATAAAGAGATTAAGTCATTAATCTCCGTCCTCTGACTCTTTTTGAGAATCTTCAAGGAAATCATTTTGAACCCGGACAACTTCAGCACTGGTATCAACTTCACTATATGCTTCAAGCAAATCATGATTAAGTTCCAAAAAAGTATGTCCCCATTTGAAACCATCCATCATTTCACGTGCTTCGTCTTTAAAGCGAGTGATGTACAATGTTGCAGCAATAGCTTCAACAGTTGATAGAATACATGGTTTTCCATAATTTACAGGATTTGTAGCTATCAAAAATGGAAGTGACCTATGATACTTAGATAATGCAAAGAATTTTTTAGATTTGGACACCTCATTCCAAGAACAGTCCAAACCTACAACACCCCTTCTTTGAACAAATCTGTAGTCTTCATATGATACAGCTTTCTCCGCATAAGGATTTAAAACTACTGCACCACCAGGAATCTTGTTTATATCATAAACTAATTTGCATTTTCCCATTTTTTCCATTTTTATTGATGTGCATTTCTTCCTATCACATTCATCTGCGTGAAAAACTGTAATTCTCATATTTACTGAGCTCCTTCAAGTGCAGAAGTATTTCCTGCCTTATATTCATGGATAAGGTCCATTTGTTGATCAAATTGGTCTTTTGTAAGTCCAAATTGATCATAAATGTGTGGAACATTCTTACTTTCTTTTAATGTTAAACTTTCAAGTAAAGGTTGGAAATAATCTGTATATGCTTCACCATACATGCCATTAGTAGCATTAACTTTAGATTTACCGTCAATAATCATATAGATTAAATAACCCTGTTTTTTACCCTGTGATTCACCAATGATAATATTCATTGCATCACCGCCAGAAGAGTTGTCACTTGAGTTTGTGCTTGGAACTGCCTGTGTGAAATAGATATTCCAGTCATTGCCATTGAATGATCTTTCTTCAGGATTGGTTATTCCTTGAAGTTCATAGATTTCCATCAAAGCTGAGGAATTATCAACAGTAGAAATATTATAAGTAATCTTATTTTCTTTATCTTTATAAGAATGCATAAACTTCTCTTTATCATCCACAAGTTTTACATTTCCAACAAAATTACCTTCCATAAAGTTCATTTTGAATGGAGTAGTTTCAACATTTTTATCATCACCAATAAATCCAGTGGCAAATAAAACACCAACAATTGCAATAATCACGACAATTGCTGCAAGAATAATAATTATATTTTTATTTTCCATAAGAAAACTCCTTAATTTAATTAATTAGATATAAGTAAAAAGTCTTTAATATAAGTTTAGTTAGATATCTAATATATTAAAGACAAAATAAGGTTATCTTATGAATAAAAAAATGCAATACCAAATATTACTTATTGTTCTAGTTGCAATTGTAGTATTTAACTTAGCCATTATCTTTAGTTCAATGATGAGCACCCCAGACAATGACTATAATATTACAACTGTAGGACAGAATGCTAATGGTACTGTTTATAAAATTGAAGCAGGTAACATGTCTTCTAATGAGACTGTTGGAATTATTTTAGGAGTTCACCCAAGGGAACATGAGATTCATGAGGCCGTGAATAATACAATATATAATATCACATCAGAAAATGGTACTCATAATCTTACTAAAAAATACGTAATTTATTATGTAAAAACAAAAGACAACATCACTTCCCGTGAAGATACAAGACCTGCAGGTGAAGAGTTAGCAAATAAATTCATTGTTCCAAACATTATTAAAGACAATCCGTTTATTGTACTTGATGTTCATGAAATAAATCCTGACTATGAATATTCAAATTTCATATTCAGCCTATCAAACAGAACAGATAAAATTGATTCTTACATATCAAACATAACAAATGATGTAAATCTGGTAGATTATCAATTCGATGAAGGAACAAGTCCTGAAAAAGTTACAAAACCAATAGCAAGTAAAGGAATCAATACATTACTCATGGAAACTTCTATTACTGATGCTTTAATGGAAAAACAAAAAACTGCAGATAATTTAATTAAAAGTTTAGACAGTTTAGAACCTTAAGTGATTATAATGAAGAAAGTTCGTGGAATTTTAATTGGAAGGATGCAACCAGTTCATAATGGACACATGCAGATAATTGATAAAATTTTAGAAGAAGTAGATGAAATTATAATTGGTATAGGCAGTGCACAATTAAGTCATAGCATAAAAAACCCTTTTACTGCTGGTGAACGTATCGTTATGGTTAGTCAGGCACTAGCTGAAAGGGGTGTTGATCCAACAAGATACTACATCATACCAATGCAGGACATTAATTTTAATGCCCTATGGGTTTCTCATGTTAAAATGTTAACTCCAGCATTTACAAAGGTTTACTCTGGAAACCATCTGGTCAAACAACTCTTCTCAGAAGAGGGATATGATGTCAAACAGCCTCCACTTTATGACAGATTGCAATTATCTGGAACAGAAGTGAGACGTAGGATGATTAAAAATGAAAATTGGGAAGAACTAGTCCCAAAAGCCACTGTAAATCTTATTAATGAAATTAATGGTGTTGAAAGAATACAAAATTTATCTTTAAAAGAGATTAGCGAATATAACAATAGTTATAAATAATGAAAATATAATAATAAATTATAAAAAATATTACAAAGGAGATGAAAAAATGGTTGTAAGAGTTATCGAATCTAAAGAAGACAAAGTCACCACAGCTGATTTAATTGAAGAATTGAAAAAAAGTTCAAAAGTCGATTACTGTGGAGCTCTTTTTACTTTTGAAGGATTTGTAAGAGGTAAAGAAGAAAACATGAACTTACAGAAGTTAATCTTAACTACTCCAGATAAAGATGAAACAAAAGCTGAAATTGAAAAAATCGTTGAAAACGCTAAAATCAAATACAATGTTGCTGAAATCTCAGTTGTTCACTACATTGGTGAATTCTACACTGGAGATTTATTATTCCTAGTTGCTGTTTTAGGTTATCACAGAGATGAAAGTTATCAAGCTTTAAAAGAAGTAATTGAATCCGTGAAATTTGATGTTGAATTTAAAAAAGAAGAAATTTCTGATGAAGGAACAAAAGTTATTCTCGCAGGAGGATAAACTTGTTCTCCCTATTTTTTATTTTAAGATTAATTCTCTTGTTTTTAATAATTTATGCAATAATTAAAAACTTAAAAACATTATTAAAAGCAGGAGTGGTTATTTTTATAGTTATTATATTATTAGGATTTATGGGATATTAATCCCACAAGATCCATACTTATTTTCCGATAATAACTTCAGTAGATTTGATGATAGCAGTAACATCATCGCCTTCAGCTAAACCTAATTTTTCTGCAGATTCTTTAGTGATTACAGCAGCAATAGTGTTAGGTTCACTTACTTCGATTTTAATGTTAGCCATTACAGCACCTAAGTCTACTCCAGTTACTTTTCCATTTAATTGATTTCTTGCGCTTAATTGCATAATATAAGTCTCCTTTAAATAATTTGTAAATTTATACTCGAATTGAAATATCACTTTCAAATTTCATATCGACAATAGTATGTTATATCGAATTGCATATAAATGTTTCGTTTTTACGAACAATACGCATTATTTTAATCGATTACCGAAAATAGTTCATATCGAAAAACGATGAAACAATTGTTATATATCATAATAGTTAAAAAGAAAGTGTTTTAAAATATGAAGTTGAATATAATAACTATGAATATCGAATTAGAGTCAATTGGTACCATACACACTGAATTTACAGAAATTGAAGGCATGCCAATTCAACCAACTGGAGCAAAAGGAATAAAAGGAACAATAGAAATTAAAGAAAAATTCTTAGATGGACTAAAAGATCTTGAAGATTTCTCCCACATTCACTTAATATATTTACTTCATAAAGTTGAAGGCTACAAACTTGAAGTAAAACCATTCATGGATAAAAAAACCCATGGAGTATTTGCAACAAGGTCCCCAAAAAGACCTAATCGTATCGGAATGAGTGTTGTAAAAGTAAATAAAGTTGAGGGAAACATCGTACATGTTGAAAATGTTGATATCCTTGACGGAACACCATTATTAGACATTAAACCTTATGTTCCACAGTTATATGAAGACACCATTGATGAATTGAAAATAGGATGGTTTGAAAACAACCACAAAAAAGCAAAATCACAAAAATCAGATGATAGATTCAAATAAATCTACATCAACAACTATCATTTAAAAAAAAATATTTGATTAATAATTCTATTTTTATTAAAGCATTCATTATTCAATAAACCATACAAAAATAACATCAAATCCATCACCACTATTTAAATTATTTTAATATAAAATTGATGTTAAAAAATGAAAAAATTAAATTAAAAAAAAGAAAAAATAGAGCTATAAATTGTTTATAGCTTCAGTAATCAACTGAATAGTTGCTTCAACATCTTCCATACTACATACACTTACAGGAGTGTGTATATAACGAGTAGGAACAGATAAAACACCAGTTGGAATTCCTTCACGAGTTAAGTGAATTGCAGTACCGTCAGTGGTTCCACCATCACTTACTTCTAATTGGTAAGGAATCTCATTTTCATCTCCAGCATTAATAAGCAAATCTTTAACTGATTGTTGGGTTAAAATACCTCTTCCACTTGCATCTGCTAAAATAATAGCTGGACCTTTACCCATTACTACAGGTGCTTCTTCTGGTTTGATTCCAGGGTGGTCACCAGATAATGTAACGTCAAGTGCAATAGCAAGGTCTGGATTTAATTTGAATGCAGAAGTTTTAGCTCCTTTAAGACCTACTTCTTCTTGAACAGTACCTACACCATAAACGGTAGCTCTTGTATTTACTCTTTTTAAAACTTCCATCATTACATAGCAACCTACACGATTGTCTAATGCTTTACCCATGATTAATTTATTAGGATATTCAACAAATAATGAGTTAAATGTCATTTTGTCTCCAATTCTAACCATTTTTTCTGCTTCTTCTTTGTCTTTTGCACCAATATCAATAAACATATCAGTAGCTTTAACAACTTTGTTTCTTTCTTCAGCAGTTGTTACGTGAGGTGGTTTTGAACCGATAACACCTACAACAGGTTCTCCAACTGAAGAGTGAACAGTTACAGTTTGGTTCATTAACATTTGATCGTTAATTCCACCGATGTTTGAGAATTTAATAAAACCATTATCATCAATGTATCTTACCATTAATCCAATTTCATCCATGTGAGATGCAAGCATTACAGTAGGAGCCTTTTTTTCACCTTTTTTGGTTGCAATAATGTTTCCCATACTGTCAGTTTCAATTTTATCAGCTACATCCTTTAATTCGCGTGTGATAATTTCAGCGATTTTTTCTTCTGAACCAGATACACCTGGTGTTAAAGATAATTCTCTCATTAATTCCATCGTATCACCAAATAAATTTATAATTTAATAATATTAATTAATTTCTATTTACTATTTGATAAACTTTTAAATAATGATATTCATATTAATTAATAACTTAGGTGATATCATGAAGAAAATAACAAGAATATTTTTCAGCCCTTCAGGAACAACAAAAAAAGTAGCAGACAAAATTGCAGACAATTTTAAATTTGAAAAGGAAATTTGTGACATATTGCACTTTAATGATGCAAAGGAGTTTACTCAAGAGGATATTGTTATTGTTGCAATGCCTGTTTTTGCAGGAAGAATTCCTAAAACTGCTAGAAACAGATTGTCCAAAATAACTGGTGATAATACAAAAGCAATAGCTGTTGTAAACTATGGAAATGCTCATGTAACCGATGCACTGCTTGAATTGGTTGATGTTTTAAGAGAAAATAACTTTGATGTTATTGCTGCTGCTTCAACAGTTAGCCACCATTCCATTTTTGATGGTGTAGCTGTTGGAAGACCTGACAATAATGATATTGAAAAAATAAATGAATTTGCACAAAAATGCATGGAAAAAATAGAATCTGGAGAATCTTTAAAATCTGAACTTCCGGGAAATAGACCATATGTTGATTACAAACAACTTCCATTCATTGTAAGCTGTGATGTTAACAAATGTGTTTTCTGTTATGATTGTGTAACCATTTGTCCTGAAAAAGCAGTTCCTGATGATGATCCTGCAGATGTTGACCTTGACGCATGTACAAGATGCACAGCATGTATTCATATCTGTCAAGAAGATGCAAGAAGTTTTACCGGAGAAGCATTTGAAGCTAAAAAACCTGCTTTTGAAAGTGCAAACAGTGCAAGAAAAGAAGTTGAATATTATTTATAATTTCAATTTCTTTTGAGCGACATTTCTTACATATTCATTTTCATCATTAGCAGAAACCTCTTTTAAGATTGTTCTGCTTACTACTTTTTTAGCAGCTGCTTCACGGACTCTCCATGATGAATCGTTTCTAACAACTTCGCCCAAATATTTTTGATTTCTGATTAATGAAATCGCCCTGACGGATATATTTTCTGAAATATCCTGTTCATAAATTTTCATTAGGCATTTTTCAACTTTAATTTTATTTAAAGCCTTAAGAGAGAACTCTTCATCTTCATTTGCAAGGACAATCCTAATTAATGTTTCCAAATCATCAATATTATCCAGAGTGGCTTTTCTAATTGAAACAAGTTTAGCATTTTTCAGGATATCAATAAAATCATTTTCATCAGAAATATGGTTCAATGCTTCTGATGCAACATCTTCATGTGTTGAATTAATAGCCAAATATTTGAAATCTTTTTCATCAACTAATGCAGGATTTGACAATACATGATTTCTTACAAATTGATCTTCATCATTTAATGCAATTTTAATTAATTCTTGAGAATTATTAATGTTTTTAACTGCAATTTGGCGAACAAACCTATCCTGTTCCGTATTGATTACTTTAATTAGTGTTTCTTCATTGGTTATTTTTTTAACTGCTTCACTTCTAACTATCTTATCACTATCTTCAAGTGCAATTTTAGCCAACAGTTCCTCATCAGTTATCTGTGTAATCAAATCAGTTTTAACATCAGATTTATCGGAATTTAGAATAATGTTTTTTAATATATCCTGATTTTCAATTTTATCAAATATTAATGACCGGACCTTTGCATTTTCCTCATTTTGCGCTATTTCTGCAAGGGATTCATCATTATTAATTTTACTGATAGCTGCCTTTTTTACTCCTTCATCCTTATCATCAATTGCAATTTTTTTAAGTATGTCTTCACTTACAAAGGATTCTTTTAGAATAGCTGCTTTTTTAATTGAATTGTCTTTTGATTTGAAGACTAAATCATATAATGCATCGGCATCATCAATTTTGTCCAAAGCACGTGTCCTATATCTTTTATCTATTGCATCGATTGCAATCCATTTAAGAGTTTCACCATCAACAATCTTATTGAATATTTCATCAGTATTTGAATTCTTCTTTGTGTTGATTACAATTTCGGCAATTGACTTATTGTTTTCACCAAGTCTTTCCCATGCAAAACTTCTAACATCAAAAAATTCTGAATTTTCAGCAGCATCCCTTAATAAGTCTTCATCTTTTAACTTATTTGCTGCGATTAATCTTATAGCCCTATCTTTTACTGTTTTGGCCATATCCAAAGCAACAAATTCATTTGAAATTTTATCTGCTGCTTTTGCCCTTTCAAGTCTGTCCTTATGATTAATGGCAATTTCTTTTAAACGCAATTCTTCCTCTTCAATTTCTAGATTATCAGGAATTACTTTTTTTTCTTTCTTATCGCTTTTTTTAAATCTATCAAATAAACCCATGTTAATTTACATCCTCATACATTTTCTCAAGAAAACTTGCAAGTGAAATAATATCTTGACAGTTGTGTTCTATAATAGGTACAACAGGACCTATATTCTTCTCTGATAAATAAGTATCATAATATCCTGGAATATACTGTCCAGGAACATCATCTTGACGAGTTATTCCAAAAATCTCTTGTTCAATAGTTTGAAGTTGACAGTTTGGAAGTGAATCTTTCCATAAATTCTTTGCAAAATACATTAAATCCAAATGAGGTAAATCCAAGTTATGATCAACTCTATTGTAAATGCATCTATTCCTAATAAATGGAACATCAAAACTTTTTCCATTGAATGTCACATGAACTGAATTCTCATCCAAATGACTGAGATATGCTTCAATGATATTCGGTTCTTCAACATAATCCCTTAGAAAATATTGTGATGCAATTATCTTATCATTTTTAATTTCAGCAACACCAATCAATATAATTGGAACATTTGAAAGTCCCTTGGTTTCAATATCCATAAATTTAAAGTTTTCAACATCAGTCAAGCTTATGCATTTAAGTAGATTATCCCTACACTTTTTGGAGTACTTATTATCATCAAGCAAGTCAACGATTTCATGAAAAGACATATCTTCAAGATTGTTTAGAAATTTTGATGCAATATCTGCATATTTATCATGGCCTTTGAGTGATTCAATTGTTGGATAACCTTTATTTTTAAGGTTTTCTTCAGTTTTAAGACCAATTTTTGGAAGTAATTTCAGATTATGATTAATCTGATTTTTAAAATCATTATCTGTAAGACTAAAATCAATCTTTTCCTTTGTAGTTATCTTTAATGCATCTCCAAATGAAGTTTCACAGATTTTACAATCCATTACATCCTTTAACGATTTATTTTCATATTGCATTAATAATTTCTCTTTTAAATCTTTAAAATAACTACTGGACATTTTCTTTTCCTTTTGCTTAGAATTTGATGAATTATCTATCCCCAATAATGTATTTCTCAAATATTCTTCATGTTCACTATAACCATTCATTCATTTAAAATATATTAAAAACATACTATTTATTTTTTTAATAAAGTAAACTTGATTTTTTATAAAATATAATAAGATTTATATAAGTTCAATTTCAAATAATATAATTGGCTACTAAGTAGCCAGAGAGATAGATTAAACAGCCAAATTTCAAAAAAATTCATTTCTCTAAAAGCTTGTTAAGACAAGTTGTTAAGTGGTTAATCCCTTTTTTAACCACTTAACCATCCCAAAAACTTATTTTTTATATACTTTTAACTAGCAATTATCACTTTATTTCTACTTAGAAAAATTTATATTATTTTTAAATCAAAAATACAACCAGTTATATAAAAAGGTTTTACTATGAAAATCAAATTAGCAATAACATTCGGAGTAATAATATGGTTTTTAACCTTTGTTCTTTCATCCATATTTAATCCACTCTTTACAGCAAACGTCCGCAATATCAACATAGTAGTGCCTATTATTACAATATTAGTAACTGGATTATTTGGAATACTATATATTAGAGCTATTGACACTAATGAAATCGTTGAAGGTTTTTTAGTTGGAGTAATATTTGTTTTAGTAGACATTATTTGTGATTATATATTCTCTACATTCATTCCAGAGACAATATATATCATTGGAGACTATCCTCTTCACGTTTTCTCAATGATAGCAATTACATTATTAATTACAACATTTTTAGGATATTTAGCTCAAATGACTATTGATTTAAAATAAGGAGATTTAAAATATGATACCAAAATCACACCCTCGATACGAATCATTACTCTTAAGAGATAAAATGGTTAAAGCATCAAAAGAAGGTTATCTAGCAGATTCAGCATTAATTGCACATGGTAGAGGAGAAGCTTTTGACTATTTAATTGGTGAAAAGACAACATACCCTGCAAAAAGAGCAATGTATGTTGCAGTTGCAGCATTACTTTTATCAAAAAATCCTGTTATTTCTGTTAATGGAAATGCAACTGCACTTGCTATTGATGAAATAATTGAGTTTGCAAATGCTATTAATGCTAAAATTGAAATTAATTTATTCTACAGAACTGACAGCAGAGTCAAAATCATTACACAATTATACAAAGATCACGGATATAAGAATATACTTGGTGGTCTTGATGATGATATCGAATACATCAATGATATTGAAAATAATAGAGCAAGCGCAAGTAAAAGCGGAATTTATACCGCTGATACAATTTTAATTCCTCTTGAAGATGGTGACAGGGCAGAAATATTGAAAAAAGGTGGAAAAAATATTATTACAATTGATTTAAATCCACTTTCCAGAACATCAAAAATGTCTGACGTTTCTATTATGGACAATATTGTTCGTGCAATACCATTCATGACAAAAATAGCTGATGATTTAAAAACACAAGACAAAAAAGTATTGGTTGAACTTGTTAATGAATTTGACAATGAAGAAAATTTAAAAGAATCCTTAGGACAAATTAAAGTAAAAGAGTGAAAATAATGCAAGTAATGGGAATATCCGGTTTACCTGGTTCTGGAAAAAGTTTAGTTTCAGATATTGCAATTGAAAGAGGAGCGATGATTGTAAGTATGGGAGACATCATACGTGAAGAAGCTAAAAAAAGAGGAGAAAGTACAAAAGATACTGCTCAAAATTTAAGAGCAGAATTTGGACAATACATTGTTTCTGAACTAACAATTAAAAAAATCAAGAAACTTCAAGAAGAAGGAATTGAAAACAAGATTATTGTTGAAGGAATAAGAAGCCCACATGAAGTTAATATGTTTAAAGAAAACTTCGACAATTTTATCATTTTATCAATTTTTGCAAATCCAACTTTAAGATTTGAAAGGTTAAAAAATAGAATGAGAGAAGATGATTCCACTGATTACAATGAATTTAAAGCAAGAGATCAAATGGAATTAGATTTTGGAATTGGTGATGTAATATCACTTTCAGACAAAATAATCATCAATGAATCAGATTTAGAAAGTTATACTGCTAAAATAAATAAATTTTTAGACGAAATTGAGTTATAAACTCATTTTTCCTCTAAAACTGCATCTTCGATAATATAAACACCACTATCATGATACCATTCTTTTTTATCTTTTAAGATTTTAATTCTTTTTTTAAAAATAGGACCATCAATTGCTAAGGTTTCGGCTTCACCGCCTTCAAAAGCCAGATCAATATAGTATTTTTCATGAATCTTTATTAATTCATCAATAGCTTCATCATCAATGACTTTTCCAAGCCATGACTCATCCAATCCCCAAGCTGCAACTCCACAGATTATGATTTTAAAACCTAAAGACACTATTTTTCTCATGTATTCCAATTCATCAACATGCCAGTAAGGTGAAACTGCAACAAGACCAACTTCATCACACAACTTTTCAATTCTTGACTTTTGATATTGGGAGTAAAGTGCACCTGTATATATAGCTTCAACACCTAAATTTTTGAGATCTTCAAATGCATTCTTTAAATCTTTAAGTTCTTCTTCTTTAATCCCCTCAGTTTCAACAGACATTATCGGAATATCAAAGGCTTCTGAAAGCAAATCAGTTATATGAATATTAGGAACATGGAACATATATGATTCATCATTTCTAGATTTCATGGAAAGAAGATATTTAACATCTTCTTTCGCTTCAATAGCATTATATAATGCCATTGTACTGTCTTTTCCACCAGAAAATAAAACTGCAACTTTCATGAAATTACCGTCTACGTTTTTCTCTTAAGAATTTTCTAAATTTCCTATATGCAGGAACAACAGAGTCAATATAAATACCCATAATCGCTACAACTACTCCAATACCACCACAGACTAATGTAAATTCTGTATTGGACAACATTGAAGAGTTAGTAGTGTTTACATTATCTTGAACCGGACCATCTATTTTTGAAGCAACAATACCTTTTTCAAGTAAAACCTGTTCAAATGAATCTAGAGAAGATGAATCCACAACTAAAACTGCATGAACCTGTGCATAAGATATTGTATCTCCATAAACTAATTTATACCAATCAGAGAAAGATTTTAAAGCTTGAGTTGAAGTGTAGTTATCTTTAAGAGATATTTGGATCTCAGATTTAGTAACATTATAATTTCCATAATGTGAATCAATATTCCCAACAATTCCTTCAAAGTAATCATGTTCTCGCTCATTGAATGTCCACAACGGTATAGTAACCGAATTTTCATCAAATGACTTGAATCCATTCATTGAAGATAATTTATCTTTTAATTCATCAATATTTATTGAAGAAGACAAATCCAAATATAATGTTTCCTCATTATTTGGCATACTCTTTTCAATTACACTCACAACATTTGGCAACTCATCATAAATCGGATCAAGGAAAAATGCGCCACCAATTGAACCAATTAAAAAAGCTACAAGAATTACTAATATTACCTCTTTTTTAGGCATGTACTGTTTTAACATTCCAATTGAAAAAACAAATACCATCATTATTATAAACAAAACGAGGTAAATAATTGTAGTTATTATATTCATAAATTCACCTATTCAATTATTTAATACTATATTTAAATAAAATAGTTAAAATAATTTTGTATAATAAAAATTATACCCTGTAAATCAGCATGTTTTCGGAATTTATGGGCCATTCCACAATTATTACATTTTCACCATTATTTAATGTTATGGATGTTTTTTTAATATTTGATAATGCATATTCTTTTACCTCTTTTTTTGAATTATCATTAAGTTTGAAACTAGTTGAAATACAGTTATCCTGAATATTTACCTTAATTTTGTTTTTGCAGTTAAGTTTAATGGTTTGTTTTGATCCCTGACCTTCACCATAGACCTGTTTGATTGCATTAGCTATTTTTGATAAATCTGATTTTACATCCAAAGAATCAGAAACATCCAATGTATCTTTAATTGAGTTTTCAGCAAGAGACAATGTAAAAATTAGTAGAATAATCAATGAAACAGTGAAAATCAATAAATATTCCAAAGAAATCTGACCATGATTATCCCCAATCATCAAATCACCAGAAATATATTCTTTATAAATATCATCATTAAATCACCATAAAATACTGTAATTAACAATCCTAATAGTATCGCCGGAGCAAATGGAAAAGCCATTTTGATAGAAATGTTGTCTGAAATTATATTCTGAGAATTCATAATCTTAAGCTGCCAAACTTCCCCTGCAGTTAATCCTCCGGCACTCTGAGATTTAAAGTAGTATCTAAAATCATCACGATTTGATTTATAAATCTCCAAATTACCATTTTCAGCACTTAAAAGTTTAATGATATACTCATTGTTGAAATAATAATCATTGACTATCATTCCTTCTTTTAAATCATTAACAGAAATCAGTTTATTCAAAGTTGAATTTTTTATATATTTCAAACTTTCAATATTGAAAACATTGACAAGAAAATCAATATTATCCCCAAATATTTTATTTCTGAATATTAAATGTGTAACAAAAATTACCAGAAATGGAAATGACACCAGAATACTATTGACAATTACACTAAACGAGAACGGATATACTGATAACTGTGGAAAAATATTCAAAAAGTTAATATTAAGACCAGATGGTATTACTGTAGCAATAGCAGTGAATAATTTTACATCACCACCACCCCACATTTTTAATTTCCATAGCATATATGTTATAACATATGTAAGAAACATTGAAATAAATGAAGCTAAAATGTATTTAATATTATTTGAAATAATTGATAAAATCAAATTTGAAATTAATCCAAAAAATATCAAAGTATAATTTAATTTATCAGGAACAATATTACTCTTTATATCATAAAATGCTGCCAAAATGGAAAATAAAACTGTAATAATAATTTGAATTAAAAAAATGGCATTAACAATCATGATAATATTATTTAACCTCAAATAATATTAATTAGATAGAAAATAAACTCGTAAAATTGATATTAAAATATAAAATAAAAGAAAAAAAGAAAAAGCTAATTTTTAGAATACTCATAAATAGCTTCTAAAAATGCTTTGAATAATGGATGAGGCCTATTAGGTCTTGATTTAAATTCAGGATGGAATTGACAACCAACAGCCCATGGATGATTTGGTAATTCTACAATTTCTACCAAGAAATCATCAGGACTTGTTCCAGAAATAATCAAACCTTTTTCTTGTAAATCATCCCTATAATCATTGTTGAATTCATATCTGTGTCTGTGACGTTCTTTGATATCAATTTCACCATATGCATCATAGGTTTTGGTACCTTCAATGATTTTACAATCATAGGATCCTAAACGCATTGTTCCTCCCATGTTTTTGATTTTCTTTTGCTCTTCCATCATATCAATAACCGGGAATTCTAAATTATCATCAAATTCTGAACTGTTTGCACCAGGATAACCATTTCTTCTTGCAAATTGAGTCACCATAGATTGCATACCAAGACAGATTCCGAACAAAGGCACATTGTTTTCAATTGCATAATCAATAGCATCTAATTTACCTTCAAAACCACGTTCTCCGAATCCTCCAGGGATTAAGATACCATCTAATTCAGACATTGCATCAATATCTAATTTTTCAACATCCGAACTGAAGTATTTGATTTTAGCTTTAACACCAATGCTTGCAGCTGCATGAAGTAATGATTCTCTGATACTGATGTAGGAATCTTCAAGTTCTACATATTTACCTACAATACCAATGTTTACAACTGGTTCTTTGGTTTTTAATGATTTTACAACTTCTCTCCATTCATTTAATTTAGAAGAGTCTGCTTTTACATCCAAACCAATTCTTTTAACAATTAAATCACCAATATTGTGTTCATCTAAAACTAAAGGAACTTCATAAATGGTACTAGCATCAGGAGTGTTAACAACTGCTTCAAAGTCCACATCACAGAAATGAGCGATTTTTCCTCTTAAACCATCATCAATTGGTTCTTGAGATCTGCATACTATAACATCAGGATTAATACCAACACTTCTTAATTCCTTAGTAGAGTGTTGAGTAGGTTTTGTTTTGAATTCTCCAGCTGCATCTAGGTAGGGAATAAATGTAACATGGACAAACATAACATTATCGCGACCTTCCTCGTTTCTGAGTTGTCTTAATGCTTCGAGGAAAGGTTGACTTTCAATATCTCCGACAGTACCACCAAGTTCGACTAAAACAACGTCATAATCAGCACTTTCAGAGTTTTCTCTAATCATTTCCTTAATACGATTAGTAATGTGTGGAATAACTTGGACACATTCTCCTAAGTATCCGCCTTCTCTTTCTTTAGCAATAACAGATTCATAAACTTTACCAGTAGTAATATTAGCTAATCCTTTAAGCTCGACGTCTAAGAACCTTTCGTAGTGACCAAGGTCTAAATCAGTTTCCATTCCGTCACTAGTTACAAATACTTCACCGTGTTGGTATGGATTGAGTGTTCCAGAATCCCAGTTTAAATATGGGTCTATTTTAATAGCTGAAACGTTTAAACCATATGATCTTAAAATTCTACCCATAGATGCAGAGGTAATACCCTTACCTATGGAACTAACTACCCCACCAGTTATAATAATATACTTTGTCAGAAAAATCCTCTCCATAAATAAAACTTATATTATACATTAGTTCCTTATGATATATAAAAATTTTATTTTAATCTGAAAATTCTATAAAAATCAGATTATTTTAAATTTAATGTTTTTATAAATTCTTTAACATGTTTGTCACAAAACTCCCAGGTATGTTCACCTGGAGATTGTATGAATTCTACATCAATATCTTTTGATTTTAAAAATTCGCAAAATCCAACGTTTTTATCAAATAAGAAATCATCACTGCCACATGCCATGAAAATATCTGGAATATTATCTGTATTTTCAATCAGGTATTTTGGATCCATATCAGAATTTTTAACTTTATCCAAATCACCAAAGCATGATTCATAAAATGATTTTGATTTTAAGACATTGCTGTCATCTGCATAGTGAACAATATCATCAGTAATTAGTGCTGCTGAAATCATTCCAATTTTTGAGAAGTTTTTAGAGTATTTAAGACCATTTCTAATAGCTCCATATCCACCCATTGAAAAACCTGCAATATAGGTGTCTTCTCTTTTAGTTGAAAGTGGAAAAATGTTTCTTGTAATATCCAATAGCTCCTGGCCAACATATTCTCCATAATAAGCATGAGCATTTTTATTATCTACATAAAAGCTATTTTCACCACATGGAATTACAATAGCTATTCCATGATCTTCTGCGAATTTTTGAATAGAAGTATTAGCAAGGAATATATCATCACTACCATACAGTCCATGAAGCAAATAGAGTGTCTTATATGGTTTAGGCACAATATCCTCAGAATCATTTAAAAAATGAATATTGTCTGCAGGCAGTATTACACTAATTGATGTACGTCTTTGTAAGCTTTTACATTTGATATCTCCTCTAAATAATACCATCTAATCACCTATAAATAATAATTTCTTATTTAAAATACTAAGTTTTTTCTAATTAAAATTTCGCTAAATCACCCTATATTCCATCCATTTACCTGAAAAATATCTGCAAATAAAAATTGCTGCTCTTGCATACCAGTCGATAAACATCGCAATCCATGTTCCAAATACACCTATTCCCATCCAGTAAGCAAGTGCATATGAAAGAACAATTCTACAAAAAAACATTACAATTAAACTAATGTACATTACAGATTTTGAATCTCCAGCACCCCTAAATGTAGCAGGTAGTGTAAATGCAAGAGGCCATATGATAATAGCAAAAATTTCATGCCAGATAACCATTTGTAATATCAAATCTGTTGTTTGAGCAGATAAATTATAAACTCTTAAAATTAAAGGCAATATTGCAAAAATAACCAAATTAACTATACAATTAGCAATAACAACTATCAATAAACATTTTTTATTATAATATTTAGCCTGATTATATCATTAGCACCTACACATTTTGAAATTACAGTAGTTATTCCAAATTGATTACAAACCCAGGTAGAACTGAAAATACTGCGATTGCATGACCTACAGAATTTGCAGCTATTGAAACAGTTCTAAAAGTTGAAATCAAACTTAAAACAAAAACCTTTCCTACTTGAAACAATCCATTTTCAATACCATAAGGAATACCTACTTGTAAAACTTTTTTAAGCATTATACTATCAAATTTATACCTTAAAGTTCTTTTAATATGCAGTTTATAGTTTTTATCAACTGCAAAATATAACAGTACCAAAGCAGCTAATGCTCTTGAAATTACTGTTGGAATTGCAACACCTAAAACATCCCATCCCAAATAGTAAATGCAAAATGCATTACCAATCAGATTCAATATATCGCAAACAAGAAGTATTTTCATTGGTAAATAAGCATTGTTTGTTGTTCTAAATATTGCTGCTGCCGCATTGTAAATGGCTATAAATGGAATTGATAAAGCAACAACAAACAAGTATTTATCTGCATTCATCCAAACGTCAGCTTCAATTTGACCAAACAGCAATCCAACCATATATTGTCTTAAAATAATAACAACGACCATTATTACAATAGATACAATTGTTGAAAACCAGAATAGCTTAGTAACAGACTGACGAGCATGGTCAATTTGTTTATTTCCCAAGTATTGTCCTGCTACTACTGCACCACCTGTTGCAAGAGCAGAAAATGAAAAAATAAGGATTTGCATTAAAAAATCAACTAGAGAAACTCCTGAAATTGCAGCCTCACCAAGTGATGCAACCATTATTGAATCTGCAAATCCTACACTAAAGTATATTCGATTAAAATAGGAATAAATAAAGCAAGTAATGCTTTATTTGAATATAAATATC
This sequence comes from Methanobrevibacter sp., assembly GCA_022775905.1. Classification (NCBI taxonomy): domain Archaea; kingdom Methanobacteriati; phylum Methanobacteriota; class Methanobacteria; order Methanobacteriales; family Methanobacteriaceae; genus Methanobrevibacter; species Methanobrevibacter sp. Next base: position 6,415 of record JALFJX010000003.1, on the reverse strand, counting down.
CTTCAGGAGTTTTGAAAATATTCATAATTTATCTTATAAAGTTTGTACGAGGTTTTGGTTCTTCTTTAACAGTTAAACCGTTTTTAGCACCTTCTTCAAGACATTGTAAGAAAAATGCCATGTTGTGTGCTAATTGTCTCATAGTTCCTAATCCTTCTTCATCTTGAAGGACTTCCTCTGGAGTGTTTCCGTGAACCATATTCCAATAGAATGATGAAATAATAGGCATTTGTGAGATTCCTAAGTATTTAATCAATTGATCATAGGTTGCAGTTGTTCCACCTCTTCTTGCAGAACAGATTACTGCTCCTGGTTTGTGTTTGAAAGCTTCCCCACCAGTTCCATGAGAGTTGGAGTAAAATGCTCTGTCTAAAAAGGATACCATTGAACCGTTAGCACTTGCATAATAAACAGGAGATCCAAATACGAATGCATCTGCCTCATATGCTTTTTCGACGAATTCGTTTACAACATCATTGTCAAAAGTACATTTGCCTAATTCACCACATTTTAAACAAGCAATACAACCAGTTATTGGTTTTGTTTTAATCCAGAATATTTCTGTTTCAATATCATACTCGTTTAATGTTTTTGCAACTTCAGATAATGCAGTGTAGGTACAACCTTGTTTATTTGGACTTCCGTTAACTAATAAAACTTTCATTTTAAAAATCTCCGTCAATTAATCTTTGCATTAATTTGTAACCTTCTTTTTTAGCAATACATCCATCCAATACTGCTACTTCGTTAAATCCTTCACATTCATCTGCGGATTTGTCAGATGAATACATAATAACAGGAACATCATCACGTGTGTGGGTTCCAACATCGATTGGAGTTGGATGGTCTGGTAAAATTGCTACTTTGAAGTCTTCTCCTTCTAAGCTTTCCACAATTGGTCCTACGATGAATTTATCGATTTGTTCAATAGCTTTAACTTTTTCATCGAGAAGTTGGGCATGACCTGCTTCATCAGGTGCTTCAATGTGGATAAATAAGACATCATTGTTTTTTAATGCTTCAATTCCGCATTTTCCTTTTGATTCATAATCAGTGTCGAAAAATCCGGTAGCTCCAGGCACATCAACAATTTCCATTCCTGCAAATACTCCAATTCCTTTAAGTAAGTCAACACCAGTAATTACTGCTGCATCAAGACCATAAGTCTCTTTGAAACTTGGTAATTTTGGAGTTACACCTTGTCCCCATAACCATACCATGTTTGCTGGAATTTCTCTTTTTTGGTTAACTTCCTGAGATTCTAAGAATTCTTTTGACTCAAACATGATATTTTGGATTTCTTGTGCAAGTTCACAGTCTCCAAATAAATTATCAACGAGATTTTCTCCGGAAATATCGTGAGGAGGCATTGTTTTTATATTTGCTAAGATTTCAGCATCTTCAACACTGTCACATGAATATACAAATAAATGTCTGTAACTGATTCCAGTGTAGAATTTACCTTTAAATCCAGGGTATTTTTCCTGGAAGTACTCATTTAATCCTTTAATTAATACATCAGCTTCAGGAGTTGTGATATGACCTGCATTGAAGTCTTCCATTTTTCCGTCTTTTTCAAAGATGGTGTTGCATCTAAATATTACATCACATGGAGTAGTATCAATTCCTACACTTCCTGCTTCCAATGGTCCTCTTCCAGTATAGTAATCTGCAGGGTTGTATCCGAAAATACTCATATTAGCTACATCAGAACCTGGTGTGTATCCGTCAGGAACGTTATTTGTTAAACCACCACAACCAGTTTTAGCTATTTTATCAATGTTTGGAGTGTTAGCTACTATTAGAGGAGTTTTACCATCAAGTTCATCTAGTGGAAGGTCACTAGAACCATCTAAAATAAAAATTACATATTTCATATTATCAAAAAAAAGTAAAAAAGTTATTTAATTAGTTTTTATTTTTTAAAATACTAATTAAATCAGTCAACATTGCAGAAGCAGTTTCAAGTGATCCTGCTCCAAGCCCGCTTACAGATACCTCGTCAGCCAAATCTGTTTTGATTGTAGCCATGTTTAAAGTTCCACTTACATCGTAGGAACTTCCTCTTTTAACTAAACGTGGAGATACTTGTAAATTATCAGGAGATACTTCAGCTATTAACTTAATTAAGTAATCGTCCTTTTTAGCTAATTCAATAGCTTGAGAATTGATATTGGAGATTCCTTCAACTTTAACATCACTGTAAGTTGCATCAATTCCTAAAAGAGCATTTGCAAGAATTACTGTTTTACAAGCTGCATCAATACCTTCTACGTCCTGTGTAGGATCAGTTTCAGCAATTCCTAATTCCTGAGATTCTCTAAGAATAACATCATACTCTGAACCTTCAGAGGTCATTCTTGATAATATATAATTGGTAGTTCCGTTTAAGATACCTTTAATTGATTTAATTTCACATGATGCTAAGGTTTCTTTTGTGAAATTAATAATAGGCATTGATCCACCAACAGTAGCCTCATATTTGAATTCTACACCTGCTTTTTCAGCCGCATCAACAACTTCTCTAAATTTGAGAGCTAAATGTCCTTTGTTTGAAGTTACAACATCTTTTCCTTGTTCAAACGCTTTATATGTTAATGAGAGTGCAGGTTCAGCATCTACGATATTGGTAGGAGTTGCTTCTATAAGACAATCATATTCAACAGCATCCAAGACATCTACACCATTTTTATCTGAACCGAATTCAGGATATGCTGATAATTTTCCTTCTTCTTTTTTAGTTTTAACAAGTAACTCTTCATCTAATCCGTCTTGTGAGATTGCAGATGAAGATGAATCAGCTGCAGCAACAACTTTAATGTCTACTCCAGTTTTATCTTTAATTAAATCCTTCTTCATGGAAATTGCGTTAGCCACCCCTTGACCTACTGAACCAAATCCCATGATAATGACTTTACATTCATCCATATTATCACTTAAACTTCATTAATCACTAGTAATTCTTTTTCTTTCGCAATTTGTCCAATTCTATCAAATACTTTTTGTTTTAAACCAACATCTGCTTCAATATTAATCAATGCGGTGGATTTTTCTTCACCATTCAATTTAATATCAAATGCAACAATGGAAATACCTTCAAGGTCGTTGATTTTATCCATTGTGTCTCTTAAATCCTGATCAACAATATGGCCAAAAAGAATTGTAGTAATTTTTTCTTTTTTAACAACACCATCCATTTCGATAATGGAAAATCCAATCTCTTCATACTTATTTACAATGTCTTTAAGGTTTTCCTGTTCGCCTTCAATTGTGAGCTGAACTGGAACGTTACCATTATCATTTTTGTAGTCCCTTTTATGGATAACAGTTACTAGATTAGCACCATAATTACTAATTGGTTCTAATGCTTTAACCAATTGTCCTGGAGCATCTAAAAGTTCGAGAACTAAATCTATCCTCATTTAAATCCCCTCTTAATTAGTCCAATCTGCTTTTTTAACTATGAGATTTCCTTCTTTGTCAATTTTTGCATTTCTTAAAATTTTTTCAGGGTTCTTTGCTTGAGATTTATCCTCACGAGTTAAATTTAAATTATCAGTAATGTACCAGGTTTCATCTGAATCTGGAATATCTTCTAAAATTTTTGAGAATTTTTCAATAATATCTTCAGCATCTTTTTCGATTGTCATTAATAAAAACTCCTATTAATTAATAATATAAATAATTATATTCTTCAATATTAATAAAGTTAAAGATTAATTGGCCAAAAAAATCCAATTTATCTAATTTTTTAGAATTTTCACACATTATAATACATCTTGTTAAAAAGTGAATTAAGTGTTTTTTTAATCACATTACAGCACTATTTTTGATGAAAATTGAATGATTAAGATAGTTGATATACAGCTGTATCATTTCTAAATTATTAAAAATTAGTGACCATTACATAATATGGCAACTACATCAAAGTAAAATAAATAGAATTATTACAAACATCATTTTAAAAGTATGAAAATTCAATTAAAATGATACTAAAACATTACCTAAAAATTAGTTAAAAAAAAATAAGTGACATTTATACAAAGATAAATGCCCCTTATAGTGTTTCATTTAAAAAAAGAAAAGAATTAGTTATTCTTTTCTTCTAAGTACTGGAATGCATAATAATACAACTAATAAAGCTAACAATGGATTTCCTGTAGCATACATAGCTCCTTTATTTGCCACATTATGTGGATTATAAGGAGTATCATTATTGTTGCTTTGGATTGCAACAACTGCTGCAGAAGCATTATTGTTTGTATAATCTGACTCATTAGTTGTAGTAGTTACATTAGCTGAGATAGTAATCTCACCAGGAGCTGTTGCGATTAAAGTTAATCTAAGTACAACAGTTTCATTGCATGCCAAGTCCCCAATAGTCCAGACATTAGTGAATACACCTTTAGATGGATCATATTTTTGTAATATGTATGAACCTTTAATGTCTAAGGTTGCAACAACATCCTTAGCAGTAGAAGGACCATGGTTTGTTACAGTAACAATAACTTCAAATGGTTCTCCAACTTTAACAGGTTCTTTAGGAGCATCTATAGTGATTTCAACATCACAAAGGTCTTCGACAAAGATTGTTTTATTAGCTGTGTGATTTCCGACAGTGACTTTGTTATCAATTAAGCCACTTCCGTTTAATTTACCTTTAACAGTTAAATTAATAGATTCACCAGCTGGAATATCGATAATCCAAGTGATTATGTGTTTATCTTTATCGTATACACCATCTGTCTCAATATTAATTAACTCAGCAGGTAAGTAATCGGTTACTAAAACCTTATTTGCATCAGTGTTATTGTCACCAATAACAGTTATAGTATAGGTTATTTCATCACCAATGATGTATGTTTTATTTATAGCATATTTATTAACAGTGATTTCAGGAACATATACTTCTGCAATGTCAGTTTTATTATCTGATACACCATTATTGTCATTTACACTTACAGTGTTGTTTAAGTCACCATATTTAGTAACTTTACAGATAACATTAATGGTTAATCCATCAGGACCGATTGTTAAGTTACTCCATGATTTAGTAGCATTATTAAATCCAACAGTGTAGTTGGTAGATACAAATTCTAAACCCGGGGATAAAATATCCATAACTGTTACATTTCTGATTTCAGTGTTGTATTCGTTTCCAATGACGATGTCAAATGATACTAACTCACCATAGTTAGGAGTAGTTACATTTACAATCTTGTCAACAGTAACACCGACAACAGTAATGTTTTCAGTACTATTTACGTTGTTTACTTTCACATTATTGGAAATAACGGTAGTTTCAGGAGCCATTACAACAAAGGTTACTTTGAATTTGTATACTTCTCCAGCAGCCATGGACGGAATAGTCCATTTGATAATACCATTATCTTTACCACTTGCATCTTCATTAGGTCCAGTTGAGTTAACAAATACTAACTGAGCGTTATTGAAGATATCTACTACTTCAATGTTTTTACCTTCGATATTATTATCGTTTGAAACAATGATTTCGTAAACTACAAGTTCTCCAAGTGAATATTTTTTGTCATCTATGTTTGCTTCTTTATCAATGTCGTATTTAGCAACTTTTACGAATGAAGTACTGTTTTTGACACCGTTATGATCATCAACGTAAACAGTGTTGTTTAAAACGCCGTAATCTTTAACAGTAGCACGTACTTTAATTACTAATCCTTCAGCAGGAACATTTACAATCCAGTAGACTTTTTGTTTATCAACAACAGTCATATTTGCAGTAAAGTTGGAATCGAGGAATTCTAAACCATTACCTAAAACATCAGTAATAGTTACATTACGTGCAATACCATCAGTAGGGTTAGTAACATTAAGGATAAATTCAACCATACCATCGTAGTTAATAATTTCGTCAACAGTAGTCTTATTGACAGTTAAATTAACAATAGTAATGTTTTCAGTATCAGAAACATTATTAACAAATACTGTGTTAGGAATTGTATTAGCTCCAATTACTTTGAAAGTAACATTGAATTCAACAGTAGCACCTTCATCAATTTCATCGAAAGTCCAGTAAATCTTATTCTCGCCAAGGTGGCTTAAATCTTCATTAGGACCGGTTGAACTGATGAATTGTAAGCGTTCATCGAATTTGTCCATTACAACAACATTATTTCCTTTAATATCGTTGGTATTAGCTATTACAATTGTGTAAGTTACTTCTTCACCAACTGAATATACTTTATAAATGTCGTCTGCAACTTTAATAATTGTGTATTCAGGTACAAATACTGAGGAATTATCAGTTTTATTGTCACCTTTACCATTATTATCGTTAACAATAGCTACATTGGTTAAATTACCATAATCAACAACTTTTGCAACAACAGTTAAAACAATCTCGGAATTAGCACCAAGATCAAAGTTCCATTTTACA
>JALFJX010000002.1 GCA_022775905.1 Methanobrevibacter sp. | reverse complement strand
TTTTATTTTTAAAAATTTATTAAAATCGTTGAATTAATAATTTAACTTATTTATTTTATTTAATATCTTTAAAATCTTCCAATATTAAAGTATTTAACTCTTCAGCAGAAACATTATCCTGTGATGCTAATCTATTAGCTTGCTTAGTCAATACATTTTCAAATAAATTTCTCACATATCGCCCATTAGCAAAATTATCAGGCTTGTTATAATAAACTTCTTCAAGATGTGCTTTTAAAAACTCCCCTGCTTCATCATCAAGAACGAAGTGGGATTCATCACACATTACTTGAAATATTCCATATAATTCTTCAGGATTATAATCTTCAAAATGAATATACTTATTAAATCTAGATTCTAAACCTGGATTTGAATGTATGAATTCTTTCATTAAATCCGGATATCCGGCAACAATAACAACAAAACTGTTACGATTGTCCTCCATGAGTTTTAAAAGAGTATCAATTGCTTCCTGACCAAAGTCATTTGAACTTCCTTTAGAAGAAGATAAAGTATAAGCTTCATCAATAAATAATACTCCACCCATAGCTTCATGAACAACCTCTTTAACATTAATAGCAGTTTGACCAACATATGCTGCAACTAAACTGCCACGGTCAGTTTCAACCAGATGGCCTTTAGATAACAAGTCTAATTTATAATATATTTTAGAAAGCAATCTTGCAACTGTAGTTTTACCAGTTCCGGGATTGCCTGTGAAAACTAGATGATTGGACATTGGAGGTTGTTTCAATCCTTGTTTTTCACGCATTTGTCTAACTTGATATAAATTTATTAATGAATTCACGTCCTCTTTAACAGATTCTAAACCAACTAATTTATTTAGTTTTTCAAGAAGCTCTTCTAGAGTTTCATCATCTTCATCTTTAATAAAATCTTCATAAGTTAGTGTGCTTAATTTATCATTGGATACATTAGGATTTGATGATAATCTGGTGGCTTGTCTAGTTAACACATCTTCAAATAAATTTCTCACATATCTACCATTTCCAAAGTTATCGTCTCTGCGGTCATAAACTTTCACTAAATATGATTTTAGAAATTCGCTGGCTTTTTCATCTAAAACTAAATTAGATTCATCACACAATATCTGGAAGATATCATATAATTCATCAGGATTATAATCATCAAAATAAATACCTTTATTAAATCGGGATTCCAGTCCTGGATTGGTATTTAAAAATTTAGACATTAAATGAGGATATCCGGCTACTATGACTATTAAATCTTCACGGTTATCTTCCATAGCTTTTATTAGAGTATCAATAGCTTCTCGACCAAAGTCATTTGATCCTTCATCAGAATGCAAAGCATAAGCTTCATCAATAAATAATATTCCACCTTTCGCTTCATCTATAACAGCTTGTGTTTTAAGTGCTGTCTGACCAACAAATCCTGCAACCAAACCGCTCCGATCAGTTTCAACCAAATGACCTTTAGATAATAAACCCATTTTATTATAAATTTTACCTAATATTCTTGCTACAGTTGTTTTACCAGTACCGGGATTACCGGTAAATACTAGGTGTAATGACATTGGAGGTTGCTCCAATCCACGTTCTTCACGGATATTACGAATTTGAACAAGATTAATTAAAGAATTAACATCGTTTTTAACAGCTTCAAGGCCAACTAACTGATTTAATTCGTCAAGATAGTCATTAATTGTTTTATCTTCATCTGGAACATGCACTGTTGTTGAAGTGTTACCGCAACAACTTCCTTGATTTTGTTTGGCAAAATCAGGTTCATATCTGCCATTTTTATAATTCTCAAAGTTTTTATTTAAATTATCCATATAGGATTTTAATAAATCAGATTCTTCATCCGTTATTTTACCATCACAACGAATGAATAATTCTCCCAAAATATTGAATACAGTTTTTAAAAGTTTTGTTAACTCTCCATTTGCAAATTTAATCTCAGCATATAAATCTAAATCATGAGCCAAAATAAAAGAAGGAGGCAACATATCAATAAAATTATCAGTTAAATTTGATAAAAGATATTCAATTTGATTTTTATCAAAATTAACCTTTAAATATTCATTTATAAAATCAATTTCTTCTTGAGCAATATAATTATCACTCATAGCTAAAAAGGATAACCAATTACCCAAATCACTCATTAAAGCTAACTTCACTGTAAAATCATTGTTTTTCCATTCATTTACAATTTTGAGATTTGGATTTTGATTTCTATCAATATAATCTAGATAATCAAAAAGTTGTTTCAATAAATTTTTAAATTGTTTGTCATCGTCATCGTCCCATACAAATTCATCACATTTGGGACAATATACCTGTAATGGGGACCGTTTAACTCCACAGTGAGGACATGTCTTAGTTTCATCAAATGGAGTTTTTATTTTTTCATTTTTAATACGGTTTAGAGCAGATTTTGCACCAAGATTATTTGGATTATGTTTTAAACAGGTTTCTAAACATTCTATACATTTAGGGATATCTTTTAATTCATACAATGTCATGGCCTTAAAAAACCAGGTTCTATCATCCCGTGGATTAAGAGATGTACTTTTATCTAAACATTCCAATGATCTATAAAAATCCTCAACCAACTGATAGGTCCATCCTTTTACCATCCATGCATAAGCAGATTTTGGATTAATAAGTAATGCCATATTTATCTTCTTAAGTGCCTCAGCATAGTTTCTCATACTTAATAAACAAAAGCTGGAATGTGCTAATGCATCGACATGGCGGGGATCATTTTCTAATATTTGATTATAAGACATCAAAGCTTCAGCAAAATCTTGATTAGCTTCATATTTAATTCCTGTATAAAATAAATCACTATTATTCATTTTAACCCTTCTGACTCCAAATAAAATTAATCTGTCAATTAACTTCTTAAAATAATCCTTAAAAAAATTTTTTTATTGTTATTAATCTATGTTTAAGGATATTTAAAAATTTAACTTTTATTCGATTAGCATTAAAATGAATTTAACTATTCAAATTTTACTTTTGGAAATATTTGATGTATCAAATAATCAAAGGAATTAGATTATAACTATATATATTCAAATGAAGTTTTTAAAGCTAGTTAATACAATATAATAATTGAAACCAATTTTTATTATGAATTTTTTCATGAAATGAATAGTTATCAAATGGTCTCACCATTTCTTTAAATACCTTCCATAAAAGACATATTAATTACCCACGCTTGGGAGGTGTATATAACCATGATTCGTAAAAGCGACAGCAATTTATTAAATTGGATTTATAAGTATGTAGTTGACTTTACTCTTGAAAACGACAAGTCAGGTCTGACCTGGAACAGTACAAACAGGGAAGCATTGAGTTTCATGAACAGCATTCCCAAAAAAGAAAAAGTTCAAAAATATGGAATATATGCTGCCAAAAGTTATCTGTTAGCAGTGATTGAATTTGATGATGTTAAAGAGGGTTTGGAAAAAGGAGTGCTGTCTGAAAAGACCTGCAAGATGATTTACACATGGAACAGTGAAGTCGGACATGAAAACTGGGATATGGATGATGTAATGCATGCATTATATCCTGCATTCGGAAGGCACATAAGCAGGAACTACTTTTACGCTGCAATCAAGGAGTTAGTGGATCTTGGAGTCATTGAATGCATCAATCCCAAAGAAATACATGGCAGAAAGTATATGATAACCGAAAAGGGTGAAAGAGTGCTTGGACTGCTATGATATATAATTTAAATTGAAATAACATTAACACTCACCATCAGCTATTCAAAAATCACATCAAGAAACCATTGCATATATACTCCACTTCAAAAACCGAAACCAAAACCAGAACGCCAACCGTTAATGTCAGAACAGTTCCATTAAATCAAAAGTAAAATGATAACTATTGATTATATTAAACATATCTTAATGGAAACATGGGCTAAAAAATAATCCAAAATCATCACTGATGACTGGTCAAATATTACTTATCATTTGCTCTCGCACTTTCTTTATATATGTTTAAAACAAGATTAATTATTGCCACTTAAAAATATTTGGGTGGATAAATAATGGTGAGGCAGTTGAAGTATTATGGGGTGCTCGTTATTCAAACTCTTTTTTAAAAAAACTCCATAATCAATTCAACTAAATATATTAGGGCATTTAATTTCGGTTTTTTAAATTTCAATCATCAAACCTGTAAACTTATTTTCCATGAATTTTTTAATGATAATTTTATATAAAAGTAATAATAAAATATTATATTAATTATTATATACAGGTTGTAATAGCTATGGCCAATATAAATAATACATCATCCTACATGGATGAAACTAAAAAGCAGATTATCAAAGAGTCAAATTATACCTATAGAGATGCTCTTGAAGTCTCAGCTTTTCTCATTGAAACCGGAAGGTTCGAAAGATTCTACAAGGAAATGCAGATTGCAGACCTTCAAAAGGAACTTAAGGAAATGGATGAAAAGGAATAAGCTTCAAAAAATATATCTCCAGGATATGAACTCTTAAAAAAATTTACTTATTTTGTTTGTAAAAGCAGTAATACAATATTTTATTACTACTTTTATATTTTTTATATAATAAAATTTTATATATGTAACATAATAAATATATGTATTATGTTACTTGAAAAAACAAATATCAGCGCAAGAGTTGACATAACACTCAAAAAGATTGTCGAAGATTCAGCATTCACACATAAGGACGCATACGAACTCGGAGCAAAACTCATAGCTATGGGAAATGCCAAAAAGACAATGGCACTGATAAACACCAATCCGGAATTTGAAAGAATAATTAAACAGACAGAATACAGTTTAATCCAAACAAGAAAGGAAGAACTTGAAAGAGAACTGAGAGATTTATAGGGGGCCATCACCATGGGTTATGGAAATTCAGACATCATATACTTTTTAGAACAGCATGAACAGGAGATAATAAACTGCTGTAGAAAAGGAATGAGCAATAATGAAGTCAGAGAACTTCTAAAAACAAAATACGGCAGGGATGTTGCAGACATTACCTACAGAAAATTCAAAGCCAAACTGAACCTGACAAAAACAGATTTCATGGAAACGCTGCTGGATGAAATAATGGCCATGAAATCATCAAACGCTACAGATGAAAGTATCAGGAGATGGCTTGCAGAAGAACATGAATTTGAAGTAAGCAGAGCGACATTTTCAAGGTTCAAAAAGAAATATCGCATAACAGACAACGATAAAGACCCGAGAGCAAGAGACAGGGATGCGCTGACAAACAGAGCTATTGCCCAAAGGCAGATTACAGACAGTAACGTCTATGAAGACAACATTGATATGGCTATCGATAACATTCTTCAGCAGCAGGTCACAGACATCAAAACCGGCCTTGAAAACCTGGACAAGATAACAAAGAATGCTGTGAGTATTGAAATTGACTTTGCCAAACTTGATCAGGAAGTAAGATACCATGCAACTGAAAAGAGTCTTGCAAGATACCTGCTTGATCTGGCAGAACTGAAAATAAGATACCTTGAACTATCCGTTAAAGCATTTGATGCTAAAAACAAACTGTTCAAGGATGAAATGGACAGGCTGTTCCAGAACAGGGTACTTGAGCTGGAAGACAAGAAAATTGAAATGTCACAAAAGGACATCATGGAAGAAATAGAAATCCTTGCAAAACAGATTGATGATAATAATGTATGATGAAAACGGTAACTTCTATCTTGACGGAAAAGATAAAGCTATTCTTCAAAAGTGCGTATATGAAAACCCATATATACCTTTCAATCCTTTTCCAAAACAGGCGGAGATGATACTGGCAACAGAAAAGGAAGTCCTGATTGGAGGTGCGGCAGGAGGAAGCAAATCAACAAGTCTGTTAATGAGAGCTTTATTCTACGTTCAGGATGATGCCAATGAATATCATGCGTTAATCTTACGCCGTACATTATCTGATTTAAAAAGGAAAGGAGCATTGATTCACAAGGCCAGCCAATGGCTTAACAGAAAGGAGATTCAGAATAATCCTGCTATCAGGCCTAAGTGGGATGGTACTGAACATTCATGGACATTTCCAAACGGCAACTCATTAACATTTGGATACTTAAGAAACATCAATGACCTTGATACGTATCAGGGTTCTGAATATCAGTTCATAGGCATTGACGAGCTGACACAGCTTGAAAGATTCAAATATATCTATATGAGGTCAAGAGTAAGGAAAACTAAAAACAATAAATTACCAACACAGCTGATGTGCTCAAGTAATCCTGGTAAAAGAGGAAACAAATGGGTACGTGAAAGATTCATCGAAAAGATAGATGAAGATATACAGGACAAGTCACAGATAAGGTTTATAAGCTCAAGCTATATCGATAATATCTATCTGGACAGAAAGGACTATGAAGAATACCTAATGGGATTGGATAGAGTAACAAGAGAGCAGTTAATGAACGGTAACTGGTATGCTTCAGTTAAAGGACAGCTATTTGATGAGTCAGATTTCCACCTGATTTCTAATAGCGACTTTTTGAAAATTCCCATCATTCGCATCATAAGATACTGGGATCTTGCAGCAACCGAGGTACTAAATGATGATGCAATCAAAAAAAGTGATCCCGACTACACTGCAGGAGTACTCTTAGCTAAAGATTTAAACGGCAATATCTACATTCGGGATTCATATGAGTTTCAATTGGAATCCAGAAATCTAATTAATGAGATTATCAATACTGCGGTACGTGACAAGTCTGATGTACAGTATATCGAACTAGATGGTTCCACAGGAAAGAACTTCGGGCTGTTAATCATTGATGAGTTAAACAGAAGAGGATTCACAACCGGTACGGGAAACTCACGTGAAAACAAAGTCGACAGGGCCAGACGAGTATCGGCAGACATTCAACAGAATGGAATTTTTCTGGTTGGAAAGGATAGAACAGGGTTCACGAAAAAATGGGCTATGGAATTTCTTGAAAAAATTACAGCATATCCAAATGAAGCTATTCATGATGACTGTGTAGTGGCATTCACAGGAGGTTATGAAAAAATAGCTAATGAGAAACAGCCACAAAGGGTGGATGTGGATAGGTGGTATTCGACATGAAAAACTAAATTATAATTTGTATAATAATTTATTTATTCTCTTATTAACAGATTGTAATATGATAAAATAAAAAAACGGAGGATTTGGATTTTATGACTGATATAATATTTAACGACTGTGAATACCGTTATCTTGATGATAACGATAAATTGTCCTGTAAAAACAAACAAGGTTCAGACATTGGTTGTGATAACTGCCAGGAAAATATTCATTTAAACTGTGATAATTTCAATCCAAAAAAAGATTTCTGCTTAAAATTCTTTAGAGGCAACATTAGTGAGTTAAAAGAATGTCAGGAAAAAACAGTATTTAATGATACTGAATTAAGCCGTAAATGGTCAAATTAACTATTTGAGTTTAAAAATTATAAAAAAAGTAGTTGTGAAATAAATTCACAACTTATGTTTGTGTGCATGCATGTGTTTAATTCCATTTTTTGTATGAATTTCATCAAGGATTTTAATTCCTTCATGTGAGTGAGTATGTTCTCCATCATTGTGGAAATGGTAATGTGTATGTTCACTATTTTTCAAATCAACTTTTTTAATGGAATCATCGAAATGTCTGTCATATAAAAGAGCAGCATTCAATACAACCAAACAAGATCCTGCATTGTGAACAATAGCTCCAGTTACAGGATTTAAAAGACCTAAAACAGAACAGATAATTGCTAGTGCATTAATTGCCATTGATATTGTGATATTTGCTTTTATTGTAAACAATGTGGAGTTTGAGAGTTTTTTAAGATATGGGATTTTTCCAATGTCATCACCTAAAAGTGCAATATCTGCAGCTTCAATTGCAACATCACTTCCAATTGATCCCATTGCAACACTTACATCAGCTGCTTTAAGTGCAGGTGCGTCATTTACGCCATCTCCAATCATACAGACTTTTTTATCTTCTTTTTTAAGTTTTTCAATCCATGTGAGTTTTTCTTCAGGAAGCAGATTGCCGTAAACTTTTTTAATTCCAACTTGGCTTGCAAAGTAATTTGCAGTTTTTGTGTTATCTCCTGTAAGTAATATAGTCTCAACATTCAAATCATGGAGTCTTTCAATCATCTGTTTGGAATCTTCACGAATCACATCAGATAATCCGATTAATCCGATAACTTTACCGTTTAGTGCAACGAGTATTGAAGCTTTTCCTTCATTTTTTAATTTGTCCAACTGAGTATCCACATCTACGCAAATATTATTGTCAAGTAAGAATTTGGAGTTTCCGGCATATACATGACCGTAGGAATTTCTACATTCCACTCCTTTTCCAGGATACATTTTAAACTCTTCAGGTTCTTCAATATCAATATTGGATTCTTTTGCATTTTTTACAACTGCTCTTGCTAAAGGATGTTCACTTAGTTTTTCACAGGATGCAGTAATTTTAAGTAAATCCATATCTGTTAAATCCTCGCTAAGTGGGATAACATCACTTACTTCAAGATTTCCATAGGTTAAAGTTCCTGTTTTGTCGAATACTAAAGTATTTAAACTGCCTAATGTCTCAAGTGCTTCTCCGGATTTAATAAGAACTCCATATTTTGTTGCCTGACCAATAGCCGCCATAATTGCAGTCGGTGTTGCAAGTATAAGTGCACATGGACAAAATACTATTAAAACAGTAACTCCTCTTTCAATATTTCCTGTTATTAACCATGCAGCTATTGCAATTAACAATGCGACAGGAACAAGCCATGTTGCCCATTTATCAGCTATTCTTTGAGTAGGGGCCTGTTTTTCATCAGCTGCTTTTACAAGATCAATTAATTTTTGAAGTGAAGAATTCTCACCTAAACTGGTTGCTTTAATATCAATAGCACCATACAGATTAATAGTACCACAAAATACTTCATCACCGACTTCCTTATCAATTGGAAGTGATTCTCCAGTCATAATTGACTGATCAAGGGATGTTGTACCAGTTATAATTTCACCATCAACAGGTACACTTTCACCTGGAAGTATTCTTAAAATATCTCCGATTTTTATTTCATCTACCTGAATTACTTCTTCTTTGCCGTTAATTATTCTTCTTCCTGTTTGGGGAGTTAAATCAATCAGGTTTTTTAAACCTTTTTTAGCTCTCTCAACAGTCCAGTCTTCAAGAAGCGCTCCAAGTGCCATAATCCATGCAACTTCACCTGCAGCAAATACTTCACCTATTAAAAGTGATGCAATCATAGCTATTGCAATTAAAAGAGCAGATGAAATCCATTTTTCACGAATTAATCTGGTTGTTGCCAAAAGAAGCATTGGAATTCCACTTATTATTACAGTTGCCCATGCAGGGTTTAAGTAAAATGGAGTTTGGATATTAAAAATCATAAAAATAACTGCTATAAGAAGAAATACTCCTGAAACAATAGTCATTTTTAATCCAAATAGGTAATCTGTTATCTCATCAATCATTGTAAAACACCTTAAAGTATTACTTTTTTTGAATTTATTTAAATACTCAGTATTATTAATTATAATTTTGGAGTTGAAAGTATTTAAAAGTATTACTTTTTTTGAGTTTATTTAAATAGTGAGTATTATCAATATAATTTTTCTACCAAATTAGAAAATTTCTTAGAATTAGCAATTGTTATTAAGTTGTTAATACATAATATCTTATCAAGGTGAGGCATATGGAATTTTTAGAAGAGATTATAAATATGCTAAATAAATGCAATTTCGAAGATGTAATAACCAAAATCAGCAATTTTTTAGATGAAAATCCACATTACAAAACAATTGATTATTACCACTTCGCAAATCCTCTTGAAGAGCTAATGTTTAGCGAAAATTTGAAGATATAAACAAAGTTAATGTATTGGGCATGGATGTGCCATTAGAAGAAATCTATACGATTTATTCCATTGCATATCTAAATACTGGTAAACTTGACAAGGCAGAAAAGTATTTAAAAATAGCTAATCAGATTAATCCTGTTTCTGATTCAATTTTAATGAGATTGTGTGAGCTTTATCAAACTAAAAATGAGGAAGAAAAACTAAAAGATTTAACATGTGATATTTTTAAATATTCATATAATGTTGAAATATTAATATCCAATTATTTCAAGCTTGCAGATTACTTGTATCATACAAACAAAAACATTGAATTGTATAATCATTTATTCAACTTCTTTATGTTTTTAAAATCCGGAGAAGAACAAAAACCTGTTAGTGAGGATGTTGAATACTTTAAGAAGAATAATATTCAGCTTGGAGTTAATCCTGAAATAATTATGATGTTAATGTATCTGATGGATGTCTATAATGAACAGGACATGCCAAACAGCGTAGAATTTTTTAAAAACATTCTTGATGAACTTTCTGAGTTTACAAAGTATGTAAATCATTTATAGGTGGTTATTATGGATTATGTAGATGAAAATATTGGTATTGACAATTCCCGTTTGGAAGAAGTAATGGCAAAAGAAATAACTGGTGAGACTCAAAGGGAATTTTTTGAATTATTAAAAAAAGCACAATTGTTCATGCCGGTTTCATATTCTCCAAATATGTTTGAGGGAATGGAAGATGCAAAACCTGGTGATGTGTTTGAACCGGAAGGTCAGGTTGGATTTAATATTCAGTATTTAACTGCTGAGGACGGAACTAAAGCAGTACCATTGTTTACAAGTGATAAGGAAATGGAAAAATCAGGTATTAGAAGTTCTGCATATATTTTATTTATGAGTGACCTTGCAGCAATGTTGGGACAAACTGACAAATACGCAGAAGTAACAATCAATCCTTTTTCAGATCATAATATCTCTATTCCAATTGAAACTTTCATAAGAGTCTGTTATGAGCCAACTGATGAAGAAAAAGAGTTTATAGAATCTATAAATGCAATTTTAAAAATTTTAAAAGAACATTCTGCTGAACTTGAAGAAGATGTTGCGCTTGTATATAAGGATAGCGAAAACTTCATGGTTGAAAATGCTGTTGATGGGGTTTATGTTCCTCAAATTCCATTTAGGGCAAGTAGTAATCCTAAATATGGTGAAGATTTAAAATATACAAATATTTTACTCATGCCAAAATCCACAAAGATTCTTGTAACTGGTCAGGACGTTGATTTAGATATTATTATTGCTCCGGGCTCAGAATTTAATCTTGAAGAAGAACTGGACGAAGTTACTACAATCTGGAAATGTGGTGCTCAGCCGTTTTACGATGATTAATGCGTGATTTCATATATTAACTTTATTAATGTTAACAAACAAATTCTAATTTAGGCATACTTAAATTTTTAATATTAATGAAGTGATATTATGGATGATGTTTATGTAGAATTAGCGCAAATGTATGACAAATTCGGTATTAGTGACTTTTCTGTTTCATTTGGCGATTCAATGCTTAAATATTTTGATTGTATGTATCCTAATGAAACATTTAAGAAAAATTTGGATATCTGCTGTGGAACAGGAACATTATGCGGATTTTTTAAAGATAATGGTATCCAAACCAAAGGTGTTGACCTTTCAGCTGAAATGCTGGATGTTGCAAGGTCAAAATACTGTGATGTTGAATTTATAAAGTGCAATGCATCAGAATTTAATGATGGGGAAGTCTATGATTTTATAACATGTACTGATGATGCCCTAAATTATATAACTGATATTGAAGATGTAAAAAGAATAGTTAAGAATGCTAATATTTTATTAAGAGATGGTGGTTTATTTATTTTTGATATAAATAATTTTGATATCCTTACTCCTGGTGAATATAATAAAGATTCTTTTAATGGCTATTCAAAGCTATCTCTTGTTCAAAGCCGTGATAGTGATTTAATCAAAACTGATGTTAAATACTATGAACATGACAAGTTAATATGGCAAAAAAGCTTATTTGAAAGAGATTATTCAATATCCAAGTTAACTCAAATATTTAATAGGGAAGGTTTCGTACTGGATTCATGTTCACAGCATTTTTTGGATGAAAAAAGATCTGAAAAATGGAAACTAATTTTTAAGAAAGTTGAATAAAAACTTCCTTTCGGTTCTTACATTAAATTAATATTTATTAAAAATAAAAATATTAAATAATAGTATGAACCGAATTGAAGATATCCAAAAAAACCCTTTAAAGTCTGTTTTTTTATTGAGCATTCCAATAATTGTAATCTTATTTTTACATACTTTTTATAGTGTTGTTGATGCTATATGGATTGCAGGTTTAGGTCAAAGTGCTATAATCGCCGTTGGATATGTTCTTAATTTATATTATATTCTTCAAAAACTAGGTGAAGGAATTGGAAGATCATGTAATGTGATGATTTCAACTTCATTTGGTGCTAATGAGTATGACAGGGCAAATAACATTGCTTGTCACGGTTTATTTATTATTTTAATCTTAGCAGTTCTAATTCCAGTAATGTTTATATTACTTATTAAACCTGTTTGTAGTATGGCTCATATTGAACAATACACTAATTTAATAGCCAGTTATTTTTTAATTCCGGTTATTTTCATATTTTTTACATTACTAAGTAACTATTTCTCAGCTATTTTGGGAAGTGAAGGAGATACAAAAAGAGCATCATATATTGTAATGGCCGGAAGTATAGTAAATATCGTTCTAGATCCGATTTTAATTTATAAATGTAATTTTGGAATCTTTGGAGCAGGACTGGCAACAGCATTGGGATGTTTAGTTTCATTTCTATTGTTTTATTACTTGTACTATGTAAAAGCAGATGTTGTTGTTAAATTAAGCAGGCAAAACTTCACATATGATAGGTAAATTATAAAAGAAATTGTTAGAATTGCAGTTCCTTTAGTTTTAAACGGTTTAATAATTGCAATATTGGGTATTATGATTAATTATGCAATTTATTTATTTGCAAATCCAATGATTTCATTTGGATATGTTGTACTTCTTAGAATTCAAACATTGATGTTTACCCCAATCCAGGGAATTTCCCAGGGAATTTGTATTGTAACAGCACACCTCACCGGTGCTAAAAGGTTTAAAACACTTTCACAAACTCTTAAAAAACTAATAATTATTGTAATGCTTGTTACAGCTATTGTTGGTGTAATATATCTGTTTTCATGACTCTTTCAAAAACTTTGTTGATTTTCAAAATCCTTTTTGCGATTGTCATTCCAAATGAGGTCCCTGCGATAGATTCGTTTTAAAACGCCTCGTTTAGTCTTGAATGTTCGTTTTCTTGATTTTGGCATTGTTTTTTGAAATGCATTTTCAATTTTGTTACTTGTTTTTTCAACTCGTTTATCTTTTAAGTGATAAATGAAGCTTTTATATCGTGGAGTGATTGATTTTCTGATTATTTTATAAATAACTGGATGAAAATCGTCTTTTACGATAAATTAAAGATTGTACTTCATTTTTGAATTCATTATAATCATTTAAATCGAATAAATCTTTGATCATTTTCAGTTGTTTATGACATTCTTGATATTCTTCGTCAGAAATGCGATTTTTGTCTTTAAAAGTTTTTAATTGTTTGTTTAAACTTTTTTTCGTGTGAAAAATACATAATTGATGTTTAAAACCTAATTTTGGGATAATTGAGGCATATTTTTTATCTAATTCTGTTGTGATTGCAATTTTATTTTTATTTGCTGTAGATTCTCTTAAAAACTTTTCAACAGTCGTTTCATCTTCAGTATCGTAAATTGCATCGGCTACAATGCAATTTGATACGGAATCAAGCAATGTGTGACGATATTTCCATTCTTCGTTGATTTTTAGCCATTCTACATCAAAGACATAATAACCCGAGTAACGCCCTAAATCAAATTCTAAAAATGTTTTCATTAACAAAAAGCTAATTTTCAATTGTTTGATGTGAAACTGTGATTCCAAAGAATTTTTTTAAATGATTTACAAACATTTTTTAAGCTTCCCAGGTAATCTGAAATTAAATGTTCTGATTCACTTTTTAATTCATTCGTAAAATTGCTGTTTTTATCAACAAGACTTGTTAAA
>JALFJX010000001.1 GCA_022775905.1 Methanobrevibacter sp. | reverse complement strand
TATTTTGCGATTCCAATGATGGATTAGTGCTTTCCGACCCTCGTTTTGTGAAAATTTTTAAATCCTGTCAAAAGGCTCCGAAATCTTTTGATTTAAGTTTTAAAAAGGATGTTCCTTATTTTAAAATGAGTTTGGCTAGATGCCCACAATGTGGAACTCGTCATGTTGTTAAATATGGTTTTACAAAAAGAACATTGGTATTTAAAGAAATTGGTAAAACAAAAGTTAAGGTTCAGCGTTATATTTGCAAACGTTGTGATAAAACCTTTCAAACAGATTTAACAAGTCTTGTTGATAAAAATAGCAATTTTACGAATGAATTAAAAAGTGAATCAGAACATTTAATTTCAGATTATTTGGGAAGCTTAAAAAATGTTTGTAAATCATTTAAAAAAATTCTTTGGAATCACAGTTTTCACATCAAACAATTGAAAATTGGCTTTTTGTTAATGAAAACATTATTAGAATTTGATTTAGGGCGTTGCTCAGGTTATTATGTCTTTGATGTAAAATGGCTAAAAATCAACGAAGAATGGAAATATCGTCACACATTGCTTGATTCCGTATCAAATTGCATTGTAGCCGATGCAATTTACGATACTAAAGATGAAACAACTGTTGAAAAGTTTTTAAGAGAATCCACAGCAAATAAAAATAAAATTGCAATCACAACAGATTTAGATAAAAAATATACATCAATTATCCCAAAATTAGGTTTTAAACATCAATTATGTATTTTTCATACTAAAAAAAAGTTTAAACAAAAAATTAAAAAATTTTAAAGACAAAAATCGCATTTCAGACGAAGAATATCAAGAACGTCATAAACAACTGAAAATGATCAAAGATTTATTCGATTTAAATGACATTGATGAATTCAAAAATGAAGTACAATCTTTAATTTATCGTAAAAGATGATTTTTATCCAGTTATTTATAAAATAATTAGAAAATTCATTTTCCAAAGATATAAAAGCTTCATTTATCACTTAAAAGATAAGAAAATTGAAAAGACAAGTAACAAAATTGAAAATGCTTTCCAAAAAAACAATGCCAAAATCAAGGAAACGAACATTCAAGACCAAACGAGGTGTTTTAAAACGAATATATCGCAGAGATTTAATTTGGAACCAAAATCGAAAAAACGATTTTGAAAATCAACAAAGTTTTTGAAAGGGTCATTAATCTTAATCTAAAAGACTTATATATGATTTAAGATAAATTTAATATAGATTAGTTTAAATTTTGATACATTCGCAAAAATTTAATTTATTATAATGGGAATTATCAGGAAATATTGGTGATACAATGAATGAAATATTTAGAACATTTACATCAGAATCAGTAACTCAGGGACACCCTGATAAAGTTGCAGACATTATTTCTGATGCTATATTGGATGCATATATGGCTCAGGATAAAAATTCACATGTTGCATGTGAAACTTGTGTAACTACTGATTTTTGTATGGTATTTGGGGAAATAACATCTGCAGGTCATTTATCAGATGCTGAAATTAAACAAATCATAAGAGATACCATTAATGAGATTGGTTACGATAATCCTGATTTAAAATTTGATGGTCATAATTGTGAGATTGAAAACAGACTTCATGAACAATCTGCAGATATCAATCAAGGAGTAGACCGTGGGGATGAAGAAACTGGTGCAGGTGACCAAGGTATGATGTTTGGTTTTGCAACCAATGAAACAGAATCATTAATGCCGTTCCCAATTGATCTTGCTCGTAAATTAACCAATGAATTGACCAGACTTAGAGAGAGTGGCGAAATTCCTTATTTAAGGCCTGACGGTAAAGCTCAAGTATCAGTAAATTATGATAAAGACGGAAATGTAGTTTCACTTGATGCTGTGGTATTGTCAACCCAACACGATGAATCAATGTCTGAAAACCAAGAACAATTAAAAGAAGATATTCGTGAAAAACTCTTTAAGAAAGTTATTCCTCAAGAATTGATGACCGAAAATACTAAAGAACACATCAATCCAACCGGAAAATTCGAAATTGGCGGTCCTCACGGAGATGCGGGATTAACCGGTCGTAAAATCATTGTTGACACTTATGGAGGATATGCTCGCCATGGTGGAGGAGCATTTTCAGGTAAGGACTGCACTAAAGTAGATAGAAGTGCATGTTACATGGCAAGATATATTGCTAAAAATATTGTAGCAAGTGGACTTGCGGAAAAATGTGAAATCCAATTATCATATGCAATTGGAGTTGCAGAACCAACTTCAGTAATGGTAGATACATTTGGAACTGCAGCAGATATTGGTGATCTTACCTTTGAAGAAATCGTACGTGAAAATTTCAAGTTAACTCCTGACGGAATCATTGAAACCTTACGTTTAAGAGACACTATTTATAAACCAACTGCTAAATACGGTCATTTTGGTGTTGAAGAAGGTCGTCCTTGGGAAGAAACTGATAAGGTCGATGACTTGAGAAAATATATTAAAAACTAGACCTCATTGAGGTTAAGTTTTTTTTCTTTTTTTATTGCTTATTTTTAAAAATTTTTTATATTAATAATTTTTTTATATTTGTTCTATTTTTCAAAAATCTTATATTATAAGATGAATAAAAATTAATTCATAAATATTTAATTTGGATATTAGGTGTAGTAAATGACTAATTATCATGACGAAATTTTAAATTTTGAAAAAATTGCAAAAGAACATACTGAATATATGAGAAACAGTGTTAACCTCATTGCTTCTGAAAACGTTACCAGTGTAGAAGTAACTGAAGCATTAGCTACTGATTTTGCTCACAGATACGCAGAAGGACAAGCTTTCGAAAGATTCTACGAAGGATGCCAATACGTAGATTTAATCGAAGACAAAACCAAAAAACTTTCATGTAAAGTATATGACTGTGACTATGCTAATGTTCAACCAGTATCTGGTGTAACTGCAAACTTAGCAGCATTCTTTGGATTTGCTAAACCTGGTGAAAAAGTAATGGCATTGGAAGTACCTTCTGGAGGCCACATTTCTCACGCAGATGTAAGTGCAGCAGGTATCCGTGGATTAAAAACAGTATTCCACCCATTAGACAAAGATATCATGAACATTGACATCGATGCAATGAACAAAAAAATCCTCGAAGAAAAACCAGAAATCGTCTTATTCGGAGGAAGTTTATTCTTATTCCCTCACCCAGTTAAAGAAGCACGTGAAGCAGCCGATGAAGTTGGTGCAAAAATCATGTACGATGGAGCTCACGTATTAGGTTTAATTGCTGGAGGACAATTCCAACAACCTCTTAAAGAAGGAGCAGACTTAATGATGGGAAGTACCCATAAAACATTCCCTGGTCCACAAGGAGGAATTATTCTCTCACACGAAGAAAATGCAGAAATCATTGACAATGCTGTATTCCCTGGTGTAGTAAGTAACCACCACTTACACCACTTACTCGGTTTAGGTATTGCAACTGCTGAAATGTTAAAATTCGGTGAAGCTTACGCAAAACAAATCATCAAAAACGCTCAAGCATTAGGTCAAGCAATGTATGAAAGAGGATTCGATGTATTATGTGAAGAACAAGGATTTACTCAATCCCACCAAATTGCAGTAAACTTAACTAACATCAGATCAGCATCAGATATCGCACATGATTTAGCTGACAACAATGTTATCTTAAACAAAAACCTCTTACCTGGAGATAACAGAGATAACTCTGATGACCCATCCGGTATCAGAATAGGTACTCAAGAAATTACCAGAAGAGGATTAAAAGAAAAAGAAATGGATGAAGTTGCAGAATTCATCAAACGTGTTGCAGTTGATAAAGAAAACATTGCTGATGAAGTAGCTGAATTCATGAATCAATACACTAAACTTGATTATGCATTCTCTGACAGAGAAGCTTACCAATATCACAGATTATTATAGATTAAAATGAGAATAGGATTTGCTTTTACTGGAGCTGGTCATTTACTTAGAGAATCAGTACAAGTAGCTGAAAAACTTGCAAAAGATCATGAAGTTACCATATTTTTATCTGGAGCTGCAGAAGAAGTTCTTAAGATGTATGGACTTTATGAAAGAGTTGAACGCTTAACCGGTGGAAAATACCGTGAACTTGCAACTGATTCCAATCAAAAATTTTCATATCCAATTACTGGTCGTCTTTCCCTTGGAAAGTATGACTTATTAATTGTTTCACCAGCTACAGCAAATACAGTTTCAAAAATCGTTTATGGAATAGCAGATACTTTAGTAACTAATGCAGTTGCTCAATCAGGTAAAGGTGCTGTTCCGGTGTATATGGTTCCTGTAGATATTCATCCCGGCCCAATTGACACAGTTCTTCCATCCAAAATGGAATTGTCCAAATGTCAAAGCTGTGATGATTGTGTTGCTGCCCTTGCTTGTGAACAGGGCGCTATTATTCCACATGAGGAAATTGATTTAACAAAATGTATTGGTTGTGGTTTGTGTAGAAACACATGTCCGTATGATGCAATTTCTGAAGGCAAAATCATAACAATCTATATGAGAGATATTGATATCGAAAATACTCGTAAATTAGAAAGTATTGATAATATTCAAATATTTGAAAATCCGGAAGAGATCTTAGATAAAATCTAAGTTATCTCCTATTTCTAATTTTAACTTATCTTTTTTTGTTTCTAAAATAAATTTTGCTTGTTTTTTAGGTTTATAGAATTTCCAAGGTTTTAAACTTGTTTTTTCAAAAATAGTTCTGTTTTCATCTAAAAAATATATGTCAATTTCAAATCTCATAAAAAGAGTGTGGATGCTAGAATCCGTAAGATTTGTAAAAAGCAGTCCATCTTTGAAATCTTTTTTTAACATCAATCCTTTAAAGCGTTTGTAAAAAGTGTTTGCAAGTATTATTTTTATATTTTTATATTTCATCAATTAATTTTAATTTGATTGATATATTTAATCTTTTAACGAGTTTAAATCAATATTTATTTTAAAGAAATGTTTTATTTTTCATTTCACCACTAATTAAGTCTTCAAATGCAATTTTAAAAGATTCTTTTTCGAAAACTCCTGGAACAATTAATCTTTCATCATTGTAATTAATGAAATAATAGGGTGTTGTGTTTATTCCACTTGAAATGGCTTCATCTATGTCAAGATCCACTTCAATTCTCAAGGAATCTCTTTTGAGAAATTCAGATATTTCTTCTTCATCCATTTCGCAGGATGCTGCAATTTTTATCAAAACTCTGTGGTCTGAAATATTTTCATTTTTAATAAAATTAGATTCAAATATTTTTAAAATAAGCTTGTGAGTTGAATTAGGATAATTACGTTCTGCATATTTGACAAGCCTGTGAGCATCTTTCGAACTTGCAAGTTGCATATTCCTGTAATTCATATTCAATCCTTCATTACGGGCGATTTGCTCTATTTCATTGATTTCTCTTTCTGCATCTTTGATTGATAGTCCATTTCTAATTGCATATCTCTCGATTGCATTTATTGGGCTGTCAGTTAATTTTGGTTCGAGTTCGAAAGATTTCATTTCCCATTCAACATCTAAATTAAGTTCATCACATGCAGTTTGCACACGATTCAATCCAATGTAAGAATAGGGACAGTTAAAATCGCTTAAATATTGTATTATCATTTTTTATCATCTTTAGATTTTTTAGAATCTTTTTTAGCTACTTTGTATAGTTTTACAAAGTTATCTATTGTTTTAATAATTGTATTGTATTTTCTATAAAATCCCATAATATTATTTTGATTATTATTTTATATCAATTTTGACATTTTTCTATTTAATTTACCTAGAAATGCTCTTGTTTTTTAAAAAATTTGAAAATTGTAATAACCTTTATTTATAAGCTAAAACAAAAAGATATATATTATAAATTATTATTTTTGAGGAGTTACAATGCCAATACAAGAGGCAGATAAATCATACGATCATGATAAAATAGAAAAGAAAGTTCAAAAATTCTGGAAAGAAGAAGAAACTTTCAAAAAAGTTAATGAACTTAGAGAAAAAGGTCCTAAGTACTCATTTTTAGATGGACCACCTTACTGTAGTGGTAAAATCCACTTAGGTACAGCTTGGAACAAAGTTATTAAAGATTCCTACCTTAGATTCAAATCTATGAATGGATTTAGCTTAAGAAGACAAGCTGGATGGGATATGCACGGACTTCCTATTGAAAATAAAGTAGAACATTTGATGGGAATCCAAAGTAAACAAGAAATTGAAGAAACCATTGGAATTGCTGCTTTTGTAGACAAATGTAGAGAATTTGCAATTGAAAACAAAATAGCTATGGAACAGGAATTCGACCAATTGGGTGTTTGGATGGATTGGGATGACCCATACATGACCCTTGATCCTCAATATATGGAATCTTCATGGTGGACTCTTAAAAGAGCAAATGAACAAGATTTACTTGTAAACGACCAAAGAGTAATCAGTTGGTGTCCTCATTGTGGAACTGCACTTGCTGCTGCTGAAATTGAATATGAAGAAAAAGTTGACCCATCTATCTTCATTAAATTCCCTGTAAGGGGTGAAGAAAATACTTATTTCTTAGTATGGACAACTACTCCATGGACTTTACCGGCAAACATGGCTATTTGTGCAAATCCTGAATTTGATTATGTTTATGTTTCAAAAGATGGCGAAACCTACATTTTAGCTGAAAACCTAATGGAATCCGTATTAGGTAAACAAGTTAAAATCCACAAAACCAAAATCCCTGCTGAAAAAGAAGGCGAAGAAGACAAAATCATTGAAGAAAAAGAACTAATGTATGAAGTCATCAAAACAGTTAAAGGTGAAGACTTAATTGGAATGAGCTATGATTACATCTTGGCTGATGAAGTTCCAATTCATGCTGAATTCGATGAACTTGATGCTGTTCACACTGTTTTAGCTGGTGATCATGTAGAACTTGGAGAAGGTACTGGATTAGTACATACTGCACCAGGTCACGGTCCTGACGATTTTGAAGTAGGTCAAGCTAATAACATTCCTATTTTCTGTCCAGTTGGTGAAGACGGATGCTTTACCGAAGAAGCAGGAAAATACGATACTAAATTTACAAAAGATGAAAATACTCAAATCATCAAAGATTTAGAAGACAAAGGCCTAATGTACAGATCAGAAACTATTGAACACAGATATGGTGTATGTTGGAGATGTAAAACTCCTATCATCTACCGTGCTACCAAACAATGGTTCTTAAAAGTAACTGACATTAAACAAAAGATGTTAGATGAAATTGACCGTGTTGAATGGGTACCTAAATGGGCTGGAGAAGGAAGGTTCCATGATTGGGTAGACAATGCACGTGACTGGACAATTTCAAGACAAAGATACTGGGGTATTCCAATTCCTATTTGGGAATGTCCTGACTGTGGCGAATTAAAAGTTATTGGTTCTCTCAGTGAATTAAAAGAAGAATCCTTAAATGAAATCAATGTTTCCGATGCTGAACTTATCCACAGACCATACGTAGATGAAGTTGAAGTAAAATGTGACAAATGTGGAAAAGCTATCAAAAGAATCCCTGATGTATTAGATGTATGGATTGACTCCGGAGTAGCTGGTTGGGCTTCATTATACTATCCTGAAGAAAAAGAAAAATTCGAAGAATGGTATCCATATGACTTTATTACTGAAGGACACGACCAAACCAGAGGATGGTTCTACTCACAATTAGGTACTGGAGTAATTTCTATGGGTAGAATTCCTTATCAAAAAGTTTTAATGCACGGATTTGTATTAGATGAACATGGAAACAAAATGTCAAAATCATTAGGTAACGTAGTAGCTCCAGAAGAAGTAATTGAAAAATACGGAGCAGATGTTTTAAGATTCTACTTATTATGGGCTTCAAAACCATGGGATGACCTCAAATTTGTATGGGATGAACTTTTAAACATCAATAAAATGTTCAACATATTATGGAACGTTTATGTTTTCTCAACTACTTACATGTCATTAGATAACTTCAATCCGGTAGGACTCACTGAAGATGACATGATCTTAAGAGCAGAAGATAAATGGATTATCTCCAAAGCAAATACCTTAGTTAAAGAAGTAGCTGAAGATTTGGATAAATTATTCTTCCACAAAGCAACAAGAAAAATCAACAACTTCATTTTAGAAGATTTAAGCCGTTGGTATGTAAGACTTATTCGTGGAAGGACTTGGGTTGAAAGCGATGACCCAGATAAATTGGGTGCTTATTACAGTTTATACACTGCACTTGTGAAATTAATCTCTGTATTATGTCCGATTGCTCCTCATGTATCTGAAGAAATCTATGAAAACCTTGTAAAAGGAGTAAATCCGGATGCACTTGAAAGTATTCACATGAATGACTGGGGATACGATGAAGATGCAATTGATGAAGAACTCGAAGCAAAAATGGATGTTGTCCGTAATGTAATTGATGCATCTATTAGAGCTCGTGATATTGCACAATACAAACTCAGATGGCCTGTTTCAGACATCACAGTTGTATCACAAGATGAAGATGCCTTAAAAGCTATTGAAGAGTTAACTGACATTATTAAAGATCAATCAAATACAAAAGATGTACTTTGTGCTAGTGAATTTGAAAAATTATCCTTCAATGCTAAACCTAACCTCAAAACCTTAGGTCCAAGACTTAAAGGAGACATGGGTAAAGTAATGAAAGCATTAAAAGAAGGTGACGGTAATCAAATCAAAGCAGACCTTGAAGCAAATGGAAGCATTACAGTAGAAGGTCACGAATTATCACAAGATGATGTATTGTTTGACTCAGAACTTCCGGACGATTTTGTTTCATCAGAATTTGAAGGTGGAAATGTATTTGTAAATACCAATGTCACTTTAGAAATTAAACAGGAAGCTATGGCTCGTGAATTAATCAGAAGAATTCAAGATATGAGAAAAGATTTAGATTTGGATGTTGAAGCAAACATCAACGTTGATGTTGAAACTTCAGAAGAGTTTAAAGAATTAATCGTACCACAATCAGAAGTTATTTCTCACGAAGTTAGAGCTAAAAGTTTAATCATATGCACTAGTGAAGAATGTAGTAAAGATTCTAAAGATTATACCAAAGAATGGGATATCGAAGGAGAAAAAGTAATTATTTCAATTAAAAATTAAGGTGTTAACATGACTTTAGCTGATTCTGAAATTGAATATATTGAAGGAATCCTTGGCAGGGAAATGAATGAGTTAGAAGAAGGTATGCTTGATGTAATGTTCTCAGAACATTGTTCTTACAAAAGTAGTAGACCATTCTTAAGAGCTTTCCCAAATGAAGGAAAAAACATTATCTTAGGACCGGGAGACGATGCAGGACTTGTATCTATCACTGATAAATATGCATTAGCTGTAGGGATGGAATCTCACAACCACCCATCAGCTATTGAACCTTACGGAGGAGCAGGTACTGGAATTGGTGGAATTTTAAGAGATATCATATCTATGGGCGCAATGCCTATTGCACTTTTAGATTCACTTAGATTTGGACCATTGGAAGATGAAAAGTCCAGATACTTGTTTGAACACGTTGTTAAAGGAATCTCCGACTATGGAAACCGTGTCGGTATCCCAACCGTTGCAGGTGAAATCGAATTTGATGAATCTTTCAGAACAAACCCACTTGTAAATGTAATGTGTGTTGGACTCGTTGAAAAAGATAAAATTGTTCGTGCACAAGCACCTAACATTGGTGATGTATTCCTTTTAATGGGTGGAACTACTGGTCGTGACGGTATTCACGGAGTAACCTTTGCATCAGAAGAATTAACTTCCGACTCAGAAACCGAAGACAGACCTGCAGTACAAGTGGCTGATCCATTTACCAAAAAAAGGGTATTGGAAGCATCATTAGAAATCTTGGAAAAAATCAATGTTAGTGGTGTAAAAGATTTAGGTGGTGGAGGTCTTACCTGTTGTATCTCTGAACTTGTTGACTCCTCAAGCAACGGTGCATTAGTAGATTTACGTGCAATCCCACTCAGAGAAACTGGAATGACTCCATATGAAATCATGCTTTCCGAATCACAAGAAAGAATGGTATTTGTTATCAATCCTGATGATGTGGAACTTGCATGCCAAATCTGTGACAAACACGAAATTTCCTCATCTGTCATTGGGGAAGTAATTGAAGGAAACAACATGGTCATTTCCGATGATGGAGATGAAATTGCTAACTTACCAACTATCCTTTTAGCAGACCCACCTTCAATTGACAGACCGATTGCAGAAATTCCTGCAGATACAGAAGAAATTGATGTTAAAGATCCTCCAATCTTTAAATCAGTTCCAGCATTATTGTCCAGCCCTAACATTGCTTCAAAAGAGTGGGTTTACAAACAATATGACCATGAAGTTCAAGTCAGAACTGTTGTAAAACCTGGTGACGATGCTGCAGTATTAAGAATTGATGAAAACACTGCAATTGCACTTACTACTGATTCAAACACAATTCACACTAAATTGTCTCCATTTGATGGAGCAGCAGGATGTGTTGCTGAAGCTATCAGAAACGTAATTTCAATGGGTGCGACTCCGTATGCTGTTGTAGACTGTCTTAACTTTGGAAATCCTGAAACTCCAGAAATCTTATGGCAATTCAAAACAGCTATTGAAGGAATGAGTGCAGTAGCTGAAAAATTCGATGCACCAGTTATCAGTGGAAATGTAAGTTTCTATAATGAAACTGAAGGAATTAAAATCAATCCAACTCCTGCTGTGGGTGTAATTGGTGTGGAAGACATTGAAAACATCAGAACCTTAGACTTCAAAAACGAAGGCGATAAAATCATCTTAATAGGTAAAACCTATGATGAATTGGCTGGTTCTGAATATCACAGAGCTATTCACAACATCGAAAAAGGAATTGCTCCAAAAATCAGAATTGATGAAGAGTTTGCTAACGGTAAAACTGTTTTAGATTTAATAAGTAACGATAAAGACAAAAACATTACTGCAGTTCACGATGTATCTGCTGGTGGACTTGTAGTAGCTTTATCCGAAATGGTTATTAAATCAGGACTCGGAGCTAAAGTGGAATTGAAAGATGATGAATTAGATAAAATCCAATTAATGTTCTCTGAAAGTCATGCTAGATACATATTGACTGTAAAAGCTGATGCAGTTGATGATATATTATCACAAATCGACGTTGAAGCAAAAGTAATTGGTGAAGTCGAAGGTACTTCCTTATTCATCAATAGTCATGAATTCAAATTTGAAGATTTAGATGATGCATATCATGGTGTCATTGAACAGTTCATGGCTTAGATAACTCTGGGGGAGTTTAAACATGTTTTTATCTAAATTGGAATCTTTAAAAAATGCTATTAAATTAGTTGCTGATAATCAAAAATACACAGAAACTGAAGAAATCTCTATACAAGAGGCTCATAAAAGAGTTCTCGCAGAAGACATCATGGCATTTCATGATTCACCTCCATTCGACAAATCTGCAATGGATGGTTTCGCAGTAATTGCAGAAAATACTTTTGGAGCATCCCAATCTGCTCCTAAAGAATTTAAAGTAGTTGATGCAATCGGTGCGGGGGATTTTTCAGATAAAACTGTTGGGGAAAACGAAGCTATTGTCATAGCAACTGGAGCTCCAATTCCTAATGGAGCTAATGCTGTTTTAATGAAGGAGTACACAACTACTGAAGGGGATGATTTAACAATCTATTCCCAAGTAACTCCTGGTGAAAATATAAGTCCAAAATCCGAAGATATTGAAAAAGGTCAGAAAGTATTAAGCAAAAATACATTCATCAGATATCAGGAAATGGGATTAATTGCTTCAGCAGGCTATGATACAGTAAAAGTATTCAAAAAACCTAGAGTTAAAATTATTATCACAGGTAATGAGTTAGTTGAACCTACCAAAGAGGAAATTGATAAAGCTAAAATTATCAATTCAAATCAGTTCACTACAAAAGCAATGGTTGAGGATTCTGGTGCTATTGCAGAAATTACTCATGCTGGAGATACTTTTGATGAAGTAAGGGAAGCTATTTTGGAAGCTTCTAAAGAGTATGATGTAATTATCACCACTGGTGGAACAGCAATCAGTAAAGGTGATGTCGTTTTAGATGCAGTTGAAGATCTTGGAGAAATATTATTCCATGGTGTTGCTGTAAGACCTGGAAAACCTGTTGGTGCAGGTATTGTTAATGATAAAATGGTGTTTACACTTTCAGGACAACCTGTTGCATCAATGAGTCAATTTGATATGGTTGCAAGAAAATACTTATTTGAAATGCAAGGCAGGTCATTTGATTTTCATATTCAAAAAAGAGTATCTGAACTTAAAATACCTTCTCAACTTGGAAGAACTGATTTCATACGTGCAGTTGCAGATGATGAACATGCAAAACATGTGTTGAATAGAGGTTCTGGTATTATTAGGTCAATGGTTGAGGCGAACAGCTATATCATCATTGACGAAAATGATGAAGGATACCAAAAGGAAGATATAGTTGACGTAGTCTTCTTCGATTCATTACTTTGGTAAGCCAAAGGTGCATTTAATGAATGGTATTTATTATTTGATAGCTTTTGTTATCATCTGGATATTGGTCGCAATATTTATGAGAAATTATCAAATCATGGAGTTGGGTTGAACTTTCCAATTATAATGTGGAAAACTCAAAGGCTCCGTTGACTGATATCCAAAATTTCTAATTTTTCACCAACATTCTGGAAATGGTACATGAATGTTGGTATTGTTGTAGCATTTGGAGCTATGATTTTTGTTACATGGTCAATCATATCGACTATACCGTCAGTTTTTGATACACCTTCTGTGTCAATTTTGATTCCTGGTGTGGATATGCCGGGATCTTCAATTTATGTTCCATTTATTTCTGGTTTGATTGCACTTGCAACAGTTGTCATAATACATGAATTTTCTCATGGTATTCAATCTGTCTGTGAAAAGATTCCAATTAAGTCAATTGGCCTTTTATTGTTTTTCATTCTTCCGGGGGCATTTGTTGAGCCTGATGAGGAAAGTTTGAAAAGTTCTAAAAAATCATCAAGATTAAGAGTATGCGGCAGGTTCTGTTGCAAATATTACTTTGGCTATTGTTGCACTTGTTTTAGTGTCTTTAATATCTGTAGGAATTCCACACTATTTTGCAGAGGATGGAATTGCTATTGACAGAGTTGTTTCCGATTCTCCTTCAGATGGAATATTAAAAGATGGAATGATTTTGGAATCTATTGATAATCAAAAAATTAATGATTCAGAGTCTTATGTCAATATTGTAAAATCTTTCAAACCTGGAGATAATGTAACGGTTCAAACAGATCAGTGCAGTTATTCTGTAGTGTTGAGTGAAAATCCAAATAACGATTCTGTAGGTTTCTTTGGAATTCAAGCATCTAAACATTACGTACTATTAAATGATAGTTTAGGACCAATACCATGGGTTTTATTTGAGCTTATTGAATTATTTAATTGGGTCTTCATCTTAAACCTTGGAATTGGACTGTTTAATCTACACTCAAACCATTGGACGGTGGACACATGCTTGAGATATTGTTGACATATAAATTCCAGGAAAAATTAATAAAACAGTTTGTCAATGCTTTATCAGCAGTAATGGCAATGATTGTTATATTTACAATAATTGCTAATTTTTTATAAAACAAGATTAATAATATGATTAGAATGAGTTTAAGAGAGGTAATCTCTATTAACTCGATATTTTTTTTAAAAAAAATAAAAAGGGAAAGAATTATAAAATTCTTTCGTGTTTAGAAATATCTAGCTAAGATTCCTTCTAAGATTTTGTAGTGACGACCTTCGTCTTTGGAACTTTCTCTGAAGAAATCAGCAGCAGTTTCGATACCTGCTTCTTGAGCTTTTTCGGAAGCTTCTCTTTTTTCTGCGTTAGCCATTTTTTCTCCACCCATCATCCATTCGATGTTTTCTTTGAGGGTGTCTTTGATGATTCCGTTCATTTCACAGAATCTTGCAGCGTGTTCAGCTTCTTCCCATGCTAATCTTTTGAATACTTCAGCTAATTCTCCGTAACCTTCTCTGGAAGCTTGTCTGGACATTGCTAAGTAGATACCTACTTCGTTGGTTTCTCCTTCAAAGTTTCCTGCAACAAATTTTTCTACAGGGGTTCCTTTGGTAATTCCAATTTTGTGTTCGTATTTAACCATTAAAAATCACCTTATAATTCTTTACATGCTTTAGCTAATTTTACACCTAAGTCAAAGCTTGCGGTGTCTTCTTCAGCAGTTGGTACAAAGTAGATTTCTTGGGTGTCTACAACATCGAATCCGCAGTTACCTAATTCTTCAGCGAGTTTTGCAGGAGCTCCTCCTCTTCCACCCATGGAACCGAAGGTAACAGCTTTTCTTTCAATACCAGTTCTGTTAAATAAGAGTCCTTTTAAGTAGTACATGATGTCCCCAATACTTGGGTATGGTACATCGTTGATGGTAGGATCACCGATAGCTACTCCTTTACTGGTTAAAATACTTTTTACGATTTCAGATCTTTCATCTTCGTGTAAGAAGAAGATTTCTACATCGTATCCTTCAGAGATAGCACCTTCTGCAATTTCGTGAGCCATTTGTTGGGTAGAGTAATGCATAGTGTCGTAAACAATAGTGATTTTATCTTCACATACACCGGTAGCCCAGTTTTGGTAAGCTCCGATAACTTGCATTGGGTCAGTCCAGATTTGACCGTGGGATGGTGCAATCATTTTAATGGAATCGAGTAAACCTAATTCAACAACTTCGTTTAATTTTTTGAGTACTAATTTGGAAAGTGGAGTGATTAAGTTTGCGTAGAATTTTTGTGCTGCATCCATTAATACGTTTTCTGGAATGTCATCAGAGAATCTTTTGGTGAAACATAAGTGTTGACCAAATGCATCGTTAGGGAATAAAATTCCAGTTTCATCAGCGAGTAAGGTGAACATACTGTCCGGCCAGTGTAATAAGAATGCATCTAAGAATGCTAAGGTTCTTCCACCGACATCTAAAGAGTCACCGGTTCCTACGGTGATGAATTCTGCACCTTCAAGTGCAGGGTAGTGTTTTAAAAGTCCTTTAACTGCAATTTCGGTACAGTAAATAGGTGCTTCTGGGAATCTTTTGTGTAAGTCTACTAAAACTCCGGAGTGGTCTTTTTCAACGTGGTTTTGAATGATGTAGTCAACTTTGACATCTCTTCCTTCTTGTGCGAAAGCGTCGTCGATACGTGCCATCATTTCTTTGGTTTTTCCAGGATATGCGTTATCGATAATTGCTACTTCATCTTCACCAAATACGATGTATGCATTGTAAGTGGTTCCGTCTAAAGTGTATCCGTGGTAAGTTCTTAAGTCCCAGTCGAGTACACCGATCCAGTATACTCCTTCTGCTATTTTTTGAGCATTAGCTTTCATTTTTATAAATCTCCTATTTAAGTAGTATATCCATAATTTCATTACGGATGTTAATTATACTTTGAAACCCATATTATTTATAGTTAACCCAAACTATTCTAAGTATTGCGAACAGTTCGAGATTTATTTTTATTTTGTTTCTAATTTTTGTCTAATTTTAGTACATTTTTTTATAGTTTTGATTAAATTTTATCAAATGGGTATATTTATTAACTAATAGTAACTATATATAATTATACACATGGGGGAGATTAATGAGCGAACAAAAACCAATACAAATATTTTCAGATTTAACCGACTTGCGTGTCAATGTAGTTAAAAGTCCAGTAAAACTCACTATTTTAGAAATGCTCAGAGATAGAGACATGGAGTTTGATGAAATAGTTACTAATACTGGTAAATCAAAATCTACAGTTTCAGTGCATTTGAAAAATTTAAGAGAAAATGGAATTATATCATATAGAATGCACCCTGTTGACAATAGAAAAAAAATATTCTATTTAAATTCTAAATTCCTTGGTTCTGTAAATATTTCTGAACCAAAAGAACTTGAAGAGACACATGCTAATTACTTGATAAAAAATATTGTTGAAGGTGATGGACAGTTTTCAACATTATTGTTCCATACTTTAAAAGCAATGCTTATTCAGGAAGGAATTAATATTGATCCTATTTTAAAATCAACAGGTAATCAAATAGGTAAATCAATCTTTTATAAATTATACGATGAAGATTTAGATATATTTATGGGTAATTTAGCTGAATTCTGGCAGAAAAAAGGTTTAGGTAGATTAACTTATGAAATAGGCCAGATAATTAAGATAACTGCCTATGATTGTTTTGAATGTGAATTGCTTCCAAAAACAGGAAAACCAGCTTGTTTCTTGGATACAGGTATTCTGGAAGGTTTATTCACAGAATTCTTTAAATTGCCTGTTAGTGTTATTGAAACACAATGTTTTACAATGGGTGATGGGAAATGTGTCTTTGAGGTTGAACCTCAAAGCGCAAAAACTTACTAATCATCTTTAAATTTTATAATGGATGTTGTAAGATAAGGCTTTTCGTGAGAAAATCCTTCAATTATTTTTTCATTTTCACGAGTACAGTTTTGTACTGAGTAAATTTCTTTTTCTCTTTTATCGTTTTTTATTTTTAATTCAAGTTTTGTTGTGTTTCTTGAAGCTTTCATAAGAACAATTGAATCACTGTAGTCTAAAACTTGTTCAATTCTTTTATCTATTTTTGGAACAATTGTCAAGATATCATTTTGTTCAACTAAAGCTTCATTTCTAGCCGCAGCACATGCGGTAAATGAAGTAATTCCTGGAATTGTTTCAACTTCGAATTCATCAATTAATCTTCTTTGTAAGTATGAGTATGTACTGAATATGGATGTGTCTCCAAGGGTAATGAATGCAACATCTCTTCCGGTGTTTAAGTATTGAGCAACGAGTTCAGATGCACTGTCCCATATTCTTTCGAGTTCTTTTTTATCTTCAATCATAGGGAAGATAGGTTCCACAATCATGACTTTTTTGTAATCGTCTCTTTCTTCAAGAACAGGTCTTACAATTGATAATGCGATACTTTCTTTTTCTTTTGAGGATTTTGGTGAAAAAACAACAGGGACTGTTTTCAATACTTTTGCAGCTTTTAATGTTAATAATTCAGTATCTCCCGGTCCAACACCAATTCCAATCAATTTTCCTTTTTTAGCCATAAAATCACTTTAATTAATAATCGTTCAGTTTAAGTATTATTTTCCAAATGCTCTTTCTATAATTTATTTATATTATCTTTACCTAATATATCTTTAATGTCAAATTCAATTTTTTGCCCAAACTGCGGAATGTTAAAAAGTAATTGTACTTGTGGTAAATACTCTAAAAACGAATCTAAAGGTCCAACAAACCTATTCAGTTTTTCTAAACCAAAACCAAGAACATCCTCAATTCTTGATGATGAAATTCCTGATGTGTATTCAGTAGAAGACCACAGACAAGATGAAGGAACTGCGGCTTATTTGAAAGAATTATATCCTAATATAGAGGATGAGATTATTGAAAATTTTCCATTTAATGAGCCTAGAACTGGTCAATTTGAGATTATTCAGGATATTAATGATGCAATTAAAAAAGGTTATAAATATATTATATTGGAAGCGGGAACAGGTACTGGTAAATCAGCAATAGCCACTACACTTGCTAAAATGTATGAATCCGCTTATATTTTGACTATGACTAAGCAATTGCAAGCACAATATTCTAATGAATTTGATTTTCCATTAGTTAAAGGTAGGAATAATTTTGCTTGTTTACATGATAATCTGGAATCAACCTGTGATATGGGTGCATGTAAGACATCCCCTACTTCAAGTAAATTTTTCTGTCCATATGGGGTTGCTAAAAATCCTACATTGGATGCTGAATTGGCTTTTGAAGATTCTTCCGGTGGAACAGTATTTTATCAATCAAGTGGACACTGTCATTATTGGAATCAAAAAGCTAATGCAGTAAATTCACCAATAACATTAATGAACTATGATTATGCAATTGTTGAACTTAATTATGTTAAACACTTTGGAACTCGTTCTTTGCTTATTTTAGACGAGGCTCATAATATTGAAAGTAAATTAATGTCTACAATGGAAGTTACATTGTATAATAGAACACTTGAGAAGGATATAAATAAGCAAATCTCTCCTCAAACTTTGAAAGATGGGGAACTTGAAGATTGGGTAATGGAAATCGATGCTATTAGAGACTCTTATGAAGATATTGATTTAAAAGATGTAAGTAAAAGTAAAGCTGACAGAATTAGATCAACAATAGGTAGATTAAAAACTCTTAGAAACAACTTGGAAAATGAGCCTAACAACTGGGTAATTGACACTGAGGAGTCTGGTGTCACATTCAAACCGTTAAGGGTTCATCATTATGCTAAAAACAACTTATTGAAATATGGTGATGTTGTTATTTTCATGAGTGCAACAATATTGTCTCATAAAATGTTTTCAAAGTGGTTAGGATTAAATCCAAATGAAGTTTATCATATCAAGGTTGATAGTCCATTTACTAAAGAAAAAAGACCCATTATCCTTAATTTGGCGGGTAAAATGTCTGCGAATAGGATTAAAAAAACAGCTCCAAATACAATTCCTATTTTGCAAGAGATTTTAAAGAAACATGAAGGGGATAAAGGTTTAATCCACACTCACAGTTATAAATGTCAACAATATATTACAAATAACTTGTATAATTCAAGATTAATCTCACACACTTCTAGAAACAGGGAACAAATATTGGATTTCTTTGAAAAAGATGAAAATCCTTTGGTTTTGGTTTCACCATCAATGAGTGAAGGTGTTGATTTGCCTTATGACAAATGTAGATTCCAAGTTATCTATAAAATGCCATTCCCATATCTTGGGGATAAGCAGGTTAATATGAGAATGAAAAAGGATAAGAAATGGTATGCATATAAGACTGTAATGACTTTAATGCAAGCGTATGGTCGTGGTATGAGGGCTGAAGATGATTCATGTTACACTTATATTATTGATAGTGATATTAACATGTTATTTAAAAGTCCAATGTATAGATCTTTAATTCCAGATTTCTTCAAAGAAGCTGTTGTTAGAGTTAAAAAATAGCGGACCTAGAGGGATTTGAACCCCCGACCTCAGGATCCGAAGTCCTGCGTCATTCCTGACTAGACTATAGGCCCAATAAAAAAATATTATATCTATTGTTCTTTTTCAGAATCAATAGAAATAATTGGTATTTCATCAATATCTTCTACTTCAGCAAAAATATCATCAATGGTTTCATTATCAAGTTTTGCTTGTTTATATTCGATATCTTCGATTTCCTCAATTGTTAATCCTTTTTTACTTTCCTCTTTTTCTCGAGCAGGTGGGATATCATCAATATCTTCGGTGATTGGAGTTGGTGTTTTAGTAGAAGTAGTTGATTTTTTAAATTTATTTTTAATGTCGCCCATTTTGAATTCGCCTATTTTATAGGAGTCTTTATCTAATGGGATGTTGCTTTTAGGAATAACTTTTTCAGTTTTTTCTTCCTTTTTAGCAGATTGACCTTTTACTTTTTCTTTAGCATCAATAGAATTAATGCTGTCTGTTATTCCAGTCAAAGGATTCTTAATATTAAATATCTTATATATTCCATAAATTAACAATAAGAGTCCTAATCCAAGAACTATGACAGAAATAAAGTTTGTTTCACCAGAAACTACGTTATCTATTACTCTGTCACTACGTGATTCAAAGATTATAGCTGAAATGATTATGAATATAACTCCTAAAACTGAGCTAATTATAGCTAAAATAGGTGTTCTTCCAATTTTAGCATTAACAAAGTGATCGAAGTTTTCACTTACATCATGGA
Source organism: Methanobrevibacter sp. (assembly GCA_022775905.1). Lineage (NCBI taxonomy): Archaea > Methanobacteriati > Methanobacteriota > Methanobacteria > Methanobacteriales > Methanobacteriaceae > Methanobrevibacter > Methanobrevibacter sp. The sequence goes on along the minus strand of JALFJX010000001.1, from coordinate 27,673 downwards.
TAATATCTTCTGGTTCTTCGATATCATCGATAGGTTCGTCTATGTCTTCTTCTTTTGGAGTTTTAATAATAAAATCTTCATCAATTGGGCTTTCTTCTAAATTTACAACATAGTCTTTATCTTCATCTGGATGGTAAATGAATTCATCATCAATTTCTAATTCATCTAAATCAACATTGTCTTCACTAAGATAGTTTATTAATTCATTATCTTCTTGTGAATCAACAGTATTATCTTCTTTTACATTGTCGATTAAGTCTTTTAAATTAGAAATTCTATGTTCTTTTTCGTTAGAATCTTTCATAAAAAGCCCTCAGTCGTAAGCTCTCCAAGTATGTTTACATTTTGTGCATGTAAAAATACGAGTAGGAGCTTCATCAGCACTACGAGTTTGTAATAATTTGTAGGTTGCAATATTGTGACCGCATTCAGGACAGATTTCTTCTGTTCTTGGGCCAACTTCTACATCTTCACCTAAGTTTGTAACAGTTTCTTTAGCTTCAATTTTCTTTGAAACTGTGTAATTTGTATTATCGGAGTCTTCTTTAACATAACCACAACTGTTGCATTTTAAATCGCTACCGTTTGGAAACATCATTGCTCCACATTCAGGACAAAATTCCATTTAACTCTCCCTCTATTAAATTTAATAAGTATATTATACAATAATTTTTTTTTTAACTTATTTAAATATATAGCATTATTTTACATTTTTAGCTTTTTTTAAGCAGTCTTTTATTATTTTATCATGGTCAAAAGCAATATTGATTTCATCTAGTTTTTCGGCTGAAAAAATGCCTATGTCAATTGCATCATCATCAGCTTTTCTATCATTGAAATTGCCTTTTGCAGTGTATGCGATAGTTATGGTATGACCTCTTGAATCTCTGTTGGGATCAGAGTAAACATTGACTAAATCTTTAAGTTCAACATCAATGCTGGTCTCTTCCTTTGCTTCTCTTACAGCAGCAGATTCTACAGTTTCGCCATAGTCAACAAATCCACCTGGTAACGCCCAATAATCTTTAAAAGGATTGTTTTTTCTTTTAATTAAAATAAAATTAAAATTATCATCAAAAATAAAAATATCAGTTGTTAAAGATGGTTTTTTGTATTCAGTCATTAAACCACTTAAAAAAGTAAAATATGGAAGCTTATTATAAAGCTTCATCAATAAGTTTTTTGAATTCAGAACTTTCTTTTTGGAGTTCTTCTGCTGCTTTTTGTAATGCGTTTCTTGGTCTTTTTCCTCTTTTTGTTTTAATGGTCATTTCTGGTTTTCCAGTAAGAGGGTGATCAATATTGTAAACTGCATATTCAACGTCAGGATTTTGCATTAAAATGTGTCTTAATGCGTTACAAACTCCGTGACTTTCATCATTTACTCTGAAAGTTAATTCTAAAGTTTTATCTTCAATAATTTCAAAATTTTCCATCATTTTATCAACCTAATTAATCATTAATGTAGTTTTTAGAAACTTTACGTTTTTCTTTCCTGTTACAAGTATTACATTGAAGTTCATCAGTTTTTTGTGTAGTGTGCATGTAATCTCTACAACGAGTACACATAGCTTTTAATACACCACAATCATCATCTGTTGTGCCTAAATCGACATTGTCTCCAGTAATTTTAACAACTTTTGCTTGAATAATATCCCCTATTCTAAAAGCATCAGATAATTTCTCTAAATAATCTTTTTTAGCTTGTGAGATGTGTATAGCACCCATATAAGGTAATGCTAATGGTCTTGCATTATCTTTAATACATTCTATTTTAACATTTGCTCTTTGCGGTTTGAGATCAGTTATTTGACCGTAGATTACATCTCCAACTTTTAAAAGAGCAGGTTTTGCATCTGACACAACGGAAATTACCTTCATTTTTTGATTAATTTTAACATTTCCAAGTACTGATGATTTGATGTCTCCGTCATCATCATAAGTACCATCTCCTGGAAGATATTGTTCAACTATTCCTAATTTATCTCCAGGCATTACAATTTTATCTTCTTCTATTTTCATATTAAAATCACCAAAATAAAGAGTTTATAAAACTTTCTTTAATATAATAATTTTATTCATATTAATATTTAAAATTATTTATAACGTTCATGGAATAAAATTTCATCCAGTTGATAATTTTCCCATTCTCGCTTATCTAAAACTATTTCCAATTCCTGCGGGGTTAATAATGGTTTTTTATACATTTGGGAATCATCAACAGCAATTCTTGGACAGGCACTTACAACAAAAGCATCCAATTCCAAGTATGGAAGTAATACTTCGGGTGAGACATTGTCTACTAAGATAATATATGCTTCCATTTTTGCATCTTCAATGATTTTTTTAATCTCTTTTGCTAATGTCATCCTGTATTGGCCTTCTTTTGTAGATACTAAAATTCCCCATTTTTTAGCACTACGTGCTTTAGTGATTCTTGCAAATCTTATTCTTAGAATCCTATCTGCAAATTCATCCATACTTCTAATTTCTCCATTGTATGGGTCTAATGCAAGAACAGGGGTATTTGAGAATAATTTAATTCCTAATGCATGGAAATTTCCATTTCCAATGAATAAAATTACTTCCGCATCCAAATCTTTGATTGATGAAAAGTTACATCCTAAAACTTGCCCTTTCCTTGTTGAAGGTGAGGAACCTAAGATGACTTCCTTTCCATTATCCTCTAGGAAATCTCTGGTTTCATTTAAAAGATGCAAGTGCTGTGTTGTTGTTACAAGCCCTATTCTGTAATAATCTTTTAGATATTCTAGTGATTTTTCAAGATCTTTTTTAATATCAATATTAGAAAAAGCTTCAATGAATAATGTTGGAACTTCATATTTTAATGGGAGCGGGGTGTGGCCGTAATGAACTATCAAATCGACTGAACCTTTCATCTTATAGTCACTTACATCACATGCTCCAAAACAAGGATCACCGGAGATGATGACTGTCGCTTCAGTTTCCTCTTCGATTTGTCTGGCTATTTTAACAGCCTGCATCTTTAGGCCTTCCGGAAACTGGAGACCAACAGTTTGTGCATCTATTGAAGTTATTTTACGGATTACTTTGTCTAAATCCATATTGTACATTGACATTTTAATCTTCAATTGTTTTTTCGATAACTACTTTCCCGTCAATTACATCTAATTTAACAATAGATAATACATCAACGCCAGTTTCTTTTTTAACTATATTTTTACCTTCGCCCTTTTCAATAACAGCAACTGTGGATTTAATTTCTAAACCTAAATCTTTTAAAGTGTTCAATAATGCTATTATAGTTCCACCGGTACTTACTACATCGTCAATGAGTAAAATTTTCTCACCTGCATGCAAATCATTCACATAAAGGTTTGATGATCCATATCCAGTTTTTTGGTAAACTTCAGTTTCTCCTTCAAGTCCGTATTCTCTTTTACGGATTACAACGAATGGGATATCGGTTGCAAGAGATAATGCAGTAGCTAAATGAATTCCCATCGCTTCAACAGCTACAATTTTGTCAACATTTAAATCAGCATGTTTATAAACTGCTAATGATAATTCTCTAAGCATTTTTGGGTCCATTGCTGGAACACCGTCACTTATAGGATTTATAAAGTAGTTGTAGTCACCTTTCTTAACGATTGGTGATGCTTCTAAAGATTTTTTTACTTCTTCTAACATGATATCACAAATTATTAAAACTTTATTAAATATAAATATAAATTAATATAATTATATAAGTTTGCTAATTAGAATTATTATAAGTGATTAATATGCTTGGAAATTTAGGAGAAAATCTTACTAATACAATGAAAAAATTAGTAGGAATGTCTGTTATTGATAAAAAAACTATTAAAGAAGTTGTAAAAGACATTCAACGTGCTTTAATTCAATCTGACGTTAATATTAAATTGGTCCTATATTTATCAAAAAAAATTGAAAATAGGTCTCTTGAAGAGAAGCCTCCGAAAGGAATTACTCCAAGAGAACATGTTATAACAATTATTTATGAGGAAATGGTAAATCTCCTGGGCAGTGAAACTGTTGGTTTGGACATTAATGAAAGGCCTTACAAAATTCTATTCTTAGGTCTTCAAGGTAGTGGTAAAACAACAACCATTGGAAAATTATGTAGATTCTTACAGAAAAAAGGTTTTAACCCTGCTGTGGTTTGTACCGACACATGGAGGCCTGCTGCTTACGTTCAATTAAAACAGTTAACAGAAGAAATGGATGTTCCGTTATATGGTGATCCGGATAATAAAGATGCTTTGGATCTTGCAAGGAAAGGTTTGCAAGAGTTTAAAAACAGAAAAGTTATTATTTTCGATACTGCTGGTAGACATAAACAAGAAGAAGATTTAATTGCTGAAATGAACGAATTGGATGAAATTATCAATCCAAATGAAGCTATTCTTGTTATTGATGGAACAATTGGTCAGCAAGCAGGTGAACAGGCAAAAGCTTTCTCAACAGCTACTGATATTGGCTCAATAATTATTACAAAATTGGATGGGTCAGCAAAAGGTGGGGGTGCAATGTCTGCGGTTGCAGAAACTGGTGCTCCAATCAAATTCATCGGTACTGGTGAGAGAATCGATGACTTTGAATTGTTTGATCCAGAAAGATTCATTTCAAGATTACTTGGTATGGGGGATATAAAATCTCTTATTGAAAAAGCTGAGGAAAACATTGATGAGGATATTGCAGAAAAAACCATGAACAATATGCTCACAGGTAAATTCACATTAATGGATATGAAAAACCAGTTTGAAATGATGAATAAAATGGGTCCTATGCAACAAGTTCTAAACATGATTCCGGGTATGGGAAACAAGATATCAAAAGAAGCATCTAAAATGACTGAAGATAAAATTGATTCTTACAAAATTATGATGTCTTCAATGACTGAAGAAGAAATGTTAAACCCTAAAATAATCAAACAATCCCGTATTCAAAGAATCGCAAGAGGTTCTGGTGTTGAAGAAAGTGAAGTAAAAGAACTTCTAAAATATTACAACAACACCAAAAAGACAATGAAGGGAATTGGAAAACGTGGTGGTCGTTTAGGTCACGGCGCTATGAACCGTATGATGGGACAATTCATGAATAGATAATATGTACGAATTAGCAAAACAAATTTTAGAGGAAACAGATGGAAAAATCTGTAAAAGTTGTCTCGGTCGTAAATTATCCAAAACAATTGAAGGGACAAATAACATTGAAAGGGCAGATAAAGTTTGCGCTGAGTTAGATATTGATTTGGATGATGTTGATTGCGTAATATGTAATAATATCTTCAATAAACTTGATGAAGAGTTGTATAAAAAAATTGATGATAAAATTAATCAATTAGGAATAGAATTTGATACATTTTTAGTAGGTTCAAAACTTCCTAAGGATATTCAAGAACGTGATCAGGAGTTATCAGATAAATTTAATTTGCCTGTAGAAACAATCAAAAAAGAAATTAATAGATTGATTGGTCTTGGACTTTGGGAAATATATGATAAGGAAGCTGAATTTGAAAGTCAGGATATTGTATTCAATATTGATTTAATTGATGATCCTAAGGTTAGAATTCAAATTAATCCGTTATATATTGAAGGAAAATACAATAAACTTAAAAGAGGAATTCCACAGACCAAATGGCCATGCACTAAATGTAAAGGAAGAGGTTGTGAAGAATGCAACTTCACAGGAAAGCAATACCCAGAATCAGTTGAAGAACTAATTTCCGAGCATGTGTTAGAATTAACTAAGGGTAAAGAAGCTAAATTCCATGGTGCAGGTCGTGAAGACATTGATGTATTGATGTTAGGTTCTGGAAGACCTTTTGTATTGGAAATCAAAGAACCAAGATTAAGAAAAATTGATTTGGCTCAAGTTGAAGAAGATGTAAATAAGATGAATGAAGGAAAAACTTCATATCATAATTTACATTTATGCAAAAGAAGTAGAAAAGCAGAAATTAAACAATCCTCTCCAGATACTTATAAAGTTTATAATGCGATTGTCAAATGTGATGATGCATTTGACGAATCAAAACTTGAAGAATTATTGAAACTGGATGAAATTCATCAGCAAACTCCATTAAGAGTATTAAGGAGACGTGCTGATAAAGTACGTATTAAGCATGTTAAAGAATTGTCTTATGAGATAATTGATGATAAACATTTCAGTATGTGCATTAAAACTGAAGGCGGATTGTATATTAAAGAATTAATCTCAGGGGATGAAGGTAGAAGTCATCCTAACGTAAGTGAGATTTTAGGCGTTAAAGCTATTTGTGAACAATTGGATGTAATAGAAGTAAGTGAGAAGTAGATAATATGGCAGAAGAATTTACACATTTGACAGAAACAGGAGTACATATGGTTGAAGTTGGTGGAAAACCAGATCAAAAAAGAAGAGCTATTGCACAGGGTAGTATATTTTTGGATAAACATACTGTTGATTTAATTCAAAATGAAGAAATCAAAAAAGGTAATGTTTTAACAACTGCTCAAATTGCAGGAATTCAAGCTGTTAAAAACACTTCTTCAATAATTCCACTTTGCCATCCTTTAGCATTGACTGGTATAGAACTTGATTTCGAAGTTAAAGAAGATGAAATCATAGCTACATGTGCAGTTAACACATTAGGAAAAACAGGTGTGGAAATGGAAGCTATCACTGGTGTAAGTGTAGCTTTGCTTACTGTATGGGACATGGTTAAAGCTGTTGAAAAAGATGAAAATGGCCAATATCCTGACACCAGAATCAGTGACATTAAAGTAATTAAAAAAGAAAAAATCTAAACTTTATATACTATGAAAAAAATAATTATTAATATTATTTATTATTAATTAATTTTATAGGGGATTATTATGGCAAAAAAAGATAATAAAATTTCTATGCCTCAAACAGGTGCAGGTTTAGTAAGATATTTTGATGAAGAAAGTCTCGGACCAAAACTTTCTCCTGAGCATATCATCGTTGCTACTGTAATCGTAGCTATTTTATGTTTCGTATTAAGATACTCAGCTTAGATTTATTGTTTTTTAAAAAACAATACAACTTTTTTTTATTTTATATTGATACTATGTTAACTAAAAGAATTATTCCTTGTCTAGATTGTGATTTGCAAGTACCTGAAGGTAGAGTTGTCAAAGGTGTTGAATTTAAAGAAATTAAATATGCTGGAAACCCAGTAGATCTTGCAACAAGATACTATGAAGAGGGTGCAGATGAAATTGTAGTTTTAGATATCACTGCTTCACATGAAAGACGTGCTACAATGGCAGATGTTATTGACAGGTTGACTGAAAATGTATTCATGCCAATTTGTGTAGGTGGAGGAATAAGAAAAGTCGAAGATTACATTAAAATGCTCAGAGCAGGCGCTGATAAGTGTTCAACAAATACTGCTGCAATCAAAAATCCAGAACTCTTGACTGAAGCTTCAAAAGTTGTTGGATCACAGGCAGTTGTCATTGGAATTGATGCAAAAAGAAGATATGTCGACCATCCGGATGATGCACCAGATAAAGTCGTTGTTGAAACTGACAAAGGATTCTGCTGGTTTGATTCAAGTATATATGGTGGACGTGAATTTACTGGAATCGATGCAATCCAATGGGCGCAAAAATGTCAAGACTTAGGTGCTGGAGAAATCCTTTTAACCAGTATGGATGGGGATGGAACTCAAAACGGTTATGATATTGAGTTAAACAAAGCTATCAATGATGCTGTTGATATTCCGGTTATTGCTAGTGGTGGTGTTGGAGAGCCAAAAGACATTTTAGATGTATTCGAAAAGACTGATGTTAGTGCAGCTCTTGCAGCAAGTATATTCCACTTTAACCAATATTCCATTGGTGAAGTAAAAGAATACTTAAAAGAAAATAATGTGGCTGTTCGCTTATGATAATTGAATCTCCAATTGATTTGGAATTAACACAAATTTCAGGCCAAACATCACAGCCTCCTTGGATGAAAATTGATGATTCATATAGGGAAGTTGTAATGGTAAATAATAAACCTGTTGTATTTGATGTTAAACAGTCAGGAGATTTTTTAAACTTTAATTTTGAGGGAGATGTATCTGATAAAGATGCGATATCTCGCCTAAACTATATTTTTGATTTAGATTTTGATTTGGGTAAATTTTATAAATATTTGGATAATCATGCAGAACTGGCGGAAATGTCTAAGTTTTGTGATGGTTTAAGATTATTTTTGGCACCAAATCCATTTGAATGTGTTATTTCATCAATTTGCTCTGCAAATAATTCCATTAAAAGATGGACCAAGTCTATTTCTGATATAAAGCAGAAATGGGGAACCAATTATAATGGATTTTATACTTTTCCTGAGATCTCTAATTTTCAAAACTTGTTTTTGGATGATGAAGAGGAATTTGAACTAACAAATGTTGATGAAATTTGCAACTGTAAAAACAATCTAAAATCCTGTGGTGTTGGATATAGGGCACCATATATGAGGAAAGCATCTGAACTTTTTACACTTGAAATTGACCTTTCAGAAATTCCTAAAATGAGTTATGATGAGGCTTTTGAGACAATATTGAAAGTTCCGGGTGTAGGTCCAAAGGTTGCTGATTGTATATTGCTTTATGGATTTAATTTTAGAGAAGCTTTTCCAAGTGATGTATGGATAAAACGTATTGTTTCTCATTTATATTTTGAAGAAAAGGATATTTCTGTTCCTAAGGTAAGAGAATTTGGAATGGAAGAATTTGGAGACAATGCAGGTTATGTTCAATTGTACATGTTTCATTATGCAAGAAAATCTGGCCTAATGGCTAAATTAAAATAGGTTAACAATATACTATAATTAATGAAACTTGAAAAAATCGTTTTAATTGTAGCAACTTTGACATCATTTTTTACAGTATTTTTATCATCTGCTGTAATGGTAGCAGTTCCAAGTTTAGCATCGGAATTTGGAATGAGTAACATTATCCAAAATTGGGTTACAATGCTGTTTTTCCTAGCAGTAGCTATTTTTACAATCCCTGCCGGGCAATTGTCTGGTAAATTCGGGCTTAAAAAATCTATGGTATTTGGATCTGCTGTTTATATTCTAAGTTCTATAGTGGCTGTTTTTTCAATAAACTCCGAAATGTTTTTGATTTGTCGTTTAATTCAAGGTATAGGTGTTTCATTTTTAAATGTTGCTTCAATGGCAATGGTTGTATCAGCATTTAGTCCACAGGAACGTGGTAAAGCTATTGGTATTAATGTAACAGGGGTTTATCTTGCAACATCAACATCTCCAGTTATTGGTGGATTTTTAAACTTCCAGTTTGGTTGGAGATCTATCTTTTTGACTTCAGTTCCATTCTTGATTTTGATTTTGGTCTTGTTGATTAGTCAAATCAAGGAAGAATGGATTACAATGGGTGAAGTCCCTATTGACTGGAAAGGTTGTATTGTTTATTCATTAGGTATATTATTGTTCATTTATGGATTCACTCGCCTTGACGAAAGTATTGGTATTATTTTAACTGTTGTAGGTATAATTGTCTTGGGATTGTTTGTTGCCCTTGAACTTAGGGAGAAGTATCCTGTATTTGACGTTAAGTTCTTTAAGAATCCTAAATTTTCATCAGCTAATTTCGCAGCACTGACTGCTTATCTGGCTACATTTGCCGTTACAACAATTGTAAATTATCATTTGCAGTATATTAGGGGTTATGACTCTCAAATGGCTGGTTTAATTCTTTTGGTTGCTCCATTGATTCAGGTAATCATGGCTCCAATATCTGGAAGATTGTCTGATAAGGTTAATCCACAAAAATTGGCGGCTATTGGAATGTTTTTCGGTGCGATTTCACTTGCAATGCTTTCAATGCTCGGTGATTCAACTCCATTATGGTTTCTGATTGTCGCAATGATTTCTCATGGTTTAGGTTTTGGAATATTTTCATCTCCAAACACAAATGCAATCATGGGGTCTGTTCCACCAAAGGATACTCCTGTGGCTTCTGCGTCAGTTGCAACAATGCGTGTAATTGGTCAAACAATGAGCATGGGAATGCTAACATTAGTATTTGCATTTGTAATGGGTAATGTTCCGATGGTTGAGAAATACTTCCCACTTTTAATTACAAGTTCTCAAATAACATGTTTGATTTGTATGGTGTTATGTGTAACTTCAGTATTTGCTTCACTTGTTGGAATAAAATCTAAAAAAGAAATTATGAATTAAAATCATCTAAGTTTAAAATCTAGATGGGTATGTTGGGGTAATTTAACTTTCGGCTGAAAGCAATTTAAAATAAAAAAAGAAAAGAAAGAATTTATCTTTCTTCAACAGTCACTTTGTTCATTTTGTCGCCTTGGCGGATTGCGTTAACGACATCTTGACCTTTGATAACTTGACCGAATACGGTGTGTACTCCGTCTAAGTGAGGTTGTGGACTGTGAGTAATAAAGAATTGGCTTCCACCAGTGTCTTTTCCTGCGTGTGCCATGGATAATGCACCAGTTCCGTGTCTGTGTGGGTTTCCTTCGGTTTCACATTTGATGGTGTAACCTGGTCCACCAGTACCGTTTCCTTTAGGACATCCACCTTGAATTACAAAGTTAGGGATTACTCTGTGGAATGTTAATCCATCGTAGAATCCTTTTTTGATTAATTTTTCAAAGTTTGCTACAGTTCCCGGTGCTTCATTTGGGAATAATTCGAGTTCGATGTTCCCTTTATCGGTTTCAATAGTTGCGACTTTCATTTTATCACCTAATTTTTTATAAAAAATAATATGATAATCCTAAATTATCAAATTTTTATAATTATTATAATGATTTAATTGTTATTAAATGTATGCTTAATTAAAAAATAAGTAAAATAAGTATAAAATTAATTATACTTATCTTCAATGATTTGACCATCTTTTATTGTAATGGTTCTTTCAGCTAATTTTGCAACGTCATTGTCGTGGGACAATAATTAATGTTACGTTGTATTCTTCATGCATATTTTTGAGAATATCAAGTACCATTTCTCCAGTCTTTGAGTCGAGTGAACCTGTTGGTTCATCAGCTAAAATTATTGATGGATTATTCACTATTGCAATAGCTACTCTTTGACGTTGTCCTCCTGATAATTTATTTGGTTTGTTATCTTTTTTGTCCAAAAGACCAACAGCTTCGAAGCTTCGATATGTCAATGCTCTTTTTTCTTTTTCTTTTTCAGATAACTTTGTTCTAACAAGAGGTATTTCCACATTTTCCTGAATACTTAAGTTAGGAAGTAAATTATGTAGCTGGAAAATAAACCCTAAAGTATCTCTTCTAAAGTCACTTAAGTCTTTTTCATTACCCAAATTAATTCCGTCAATGATGATTTCACCAGAATATGGATTATCAAGGGCCCCTAGCATATTTAACATGGTTGATTTTCCTGATCCTGAAGGTCCAATCATGGAAACGAAACTTCCTTTTTCTATTGAAAGGTTAATGTGATTAAGGCAGTTACTTTACCGTCATCATATTGTTTTAAAACGTCTTTTAATTCAATAAATCCCATAATTATCACCTATTCATATCTTAATGCTTCTGTAGGACCAAGTTTGGATGCTTTATATGCTGGATAAATTCCACCAATAAGTCCTACAAATATTGTAATTCCGAATGCCAAAATGAATGCTTGTGGGTCATAACCTAATGAGAAGTCACCAGCATCGAGCAACATCACTCCAATTTCTGAAATTAAAATTCCAAATACTGATCCAACAATACCTGAGAGTATTGTTAAGACCAAAGTTTCTCCCATAAACTGATGAAGGTAAAATCAAAATCATTAGCTGTGAGGGTATTGTTAAGACCAAAGTTTCTCCCATAATCATTAAAAGGATTCTTCTTGGTTTCCAACCAATGGATTTTAAAACTCCAATTTCTTTTGTTCTTTCATAAACTGTCATTACCATAGTATTTATGATACCAATAGCTCCAACGATGATAGCTAATCCGGAAACTGCAAGTGAAGCAGTATTTAGAATTCCAGTTACATTTGTCATCATTGAGGATATTTCATCGCTGGTTAGTGTTGATAGGTCATAAAATTTATCTTTAATTTTATCACTGATGATAGTATCGTTTGCATCTTCTGCAGTTTTTACTAAAACAGAAGTGTATTCATCACATTCGGATATGTTCTGTAATGTATCGATAGGTACATAGATTGTACTGTCAGCAAACATGCTTCCTGTTTCATAGATTCCTGTAATTTCAAATTCAGTATTGTGGATGGTAATGTTGTCTCCAATACTTAAATTGTTCATCATTGCATATTGTAATCCGATAATTGCTTCTTTGGAATTATCTTCAAATGCAGTTCCGTTAAGTTCGTCTATTCCTGCAAGAGATAATTTGCTAGCTTCAATTCCAAGTATTGAATTGGTCATATCTCCACCATTCGGATTGCCACTGCCACCTTGGCTCATAGATGGCTGGCTGCTTGACGATTCGGAGTATGAAAGTTCTCCGGCTACATCAATGACTCCACCGATGTTTTGTAGTTCATCTACTGTTGATTGTTGTATCATTCCTGAATTTCCACCAACGGTTGTTGTGTTACTGACAGTAATTTCCGCCACCTTCATTGAATGTAGTCTGAACGGTATCTTGCATTCCTGCAGTAATTAAACCCAATGCGACAATTGTTGCAATGCCTATAGCTATTCCAATAACTGATAGGGCACTACGTGTCTTATTTCTGAATGGGTTTTTGAAAATTAATGTAATAAATTTAATATCTACACTTCCTTTGTAAAATATTGTAATCATAATGACTCCAATATTGTATAAAAAGTTTTTGTTATTTTTTCAAGTTTAGTTTACTTCTAAACTATTTTTTTATAAAATTATTAGTAATAATCTATTTTATTGAAATTTGTTTATTTGTGGTGAAATGGTGGTGTAAACATTATTTGCCTATTTTTTGCAAGTATTTATTATCAATGAAATTTAAATTATTTAATGATTGAAAAGTTTATGGAATGATAAAATGAATACTCAAGAATTAATTAAAATCGAAGACGATTATTTCATAAACACTTTCACTAGACAACCTGTTGTACTTGATCATGGTGAAGGTGTAAGAGTAACCGATATTGACGGAAATGAATATTTGGATATGTTTGCAGGTATTGCTGTAAATGCTTTAGGACACAATCATCCTAGACTTGTAAAAGCTATCCAAGACCAAGCAGCAAAACTCATTCACATTTCAAGTATTTACTATAATGAACCTGCTTTAGTATATGCTAAAAAATTAGTTGACAGAACTAGTTTTGACAGAATTTTCTATGCAAACAGTGGTGCTGAAGCAAATGAAGGAGCTATCAAATTAGCGGTAAAATACACTGGAAAAAGTGAAATAATATCTACTGTAGATTCATTCCACGGAAGAACCATAATGACACTTGCAGCAACCGGTCATGAAGAGTATCATGAACCATTCAAAGCTGTAATGCCACAAGGATTCATTAATGTTCCATATAATGATTTAGAAGCTATAAAAGAAGCAATAAATGAAAACACTGCAGCTATTATTGTTGAACCGATTCAAGGTGAAGGTGGAGTTCACGTTCCTGATGTTGAATACTTAAAAGGTATTGAAGCAATCTGTAAAGAAAACGGTATTGTATTTATTGTGGATGAAGTACAAACCGGTTTCGGTAGATGCGGAACATTATTTGCACATGAATTATTTGATGTAAAACCGGATATTATGACCATGGCTAAAGGAATTGGTGGAGGAGTTCCAATGGGTGGAATCTTAGCAACCGAAGAAGTGGCTAGTGCATTTGTACCTGGTGATCACGGTACTACATTTGGTGGTGGACCATTAGTATGTGCAGCAGCTAATGCGGTATTGGATGAATTTGATGACAAAAACATCTTAGATAATGTTAATGAAGTTGGTCAATATTTCATTGATGAATTGAAAAAATTAGATAAAGATGTTATTGCTGATGTACGTGGTAAAGGTTTAATTGTCGGTTTGGAATTAACCAAACCTGGTGCTGAATATGTTGATAAACTCAGAGAAGCAGGATTTTTAATTAACTGTACTGCTGGAAACGTTTTAAGATTTGTTCCACCATTGATAATTACCAAAGAAGATATCGATGAGTTTGTAAAAGCTTTAGATGAAATTTTATAGGTTATCTCTCAGATAATCCAATTCTTTTTTCTAACATTTTTTTCAATGAAGTAGATATTTCCAATGATTTTAACATATCAATTGAAGCCCACATGAATTCTGTGTGCTCTTCACTTATTTTAACATCTCCATTTACATTATCCAAATGCATGTATAGCTGCACTGTTCGTTTGTTTGAGTAATCGTTCTGTACTGCTTCGCAAAGGTCTCCTACTTCACAGTCAAGATTAACTTCCTCTTTAATTTCACGTACTAATGCTTTGGTAAAGTATTCGCCGTCCTCTACTTTTCCGCCTGGAAGTTCCCACATTTCAGGGTCGGTTTTTGATTTTGGATGTCTTTTGACAATTAAGATTTCCTCATTATTGTTTTTAATAACTCCTCTAACTGTAAGTCCGTAAAACCTTTTCATATTTTTCACCTATTCATTTATTTTTATTTTTTACTACTTAATTTGAACGGAAAACGTTTTTCCTTCGCTAATTTTAAATATATTAAAGGAAATAACTAAATACATAATGTAACTTTTTTAGGAGTTTTAATTATGGATTTAAATATTAAAGTTAACGAAAAAAACCACCTTGATATTGGTGGAGCAGATGCAGTAGATATTGCAGAAGAATTCGGAACTCCAACATATGTAATTGATGAAAATAGGATAAGAGATAACTATAATAGATTTTATTCTGCTTTTTCAAAATATTACTCTGATTTTAAAGTATTCTATGCATGTAAAGCTAACACTAACCTTGCTGTAATGAAAATTTTAGAAAGCGAAGGTTGTTGTATTGATGCAGTTTCCCCTGGAGAAGTTCACATCTCAAAAATGATTGGATTTTCAGGAGACAGAATCTTATTCACTGGTAACAACATTACTAATGATGAATTAAAATATGTGCATGATGAAGGAGTTACTTTAAATATCGACTCAGTATCCGCACTTAACAGATTATCTAAAATGATTGATCCTGAAGGAGTAAAAATCTCCTTTAGAGTAAATCCAATGGTAGGTGCAGGACATCATGACCACTGTATTACTGGTGGGGTAATGAGTAAATTTGGTATTATGGAATCCGAAGCTGTTGAAGTATATGAAAAAGCAAGAGAATTAGGATTCAATCCAGTTGGTATGCACTCTCACATCGGTTCAGGTATCTTAGACCCAGAACCATTCAAATTAGCAATTGAATCAACCATGGATATTGCTGGAAAAGTTCACGAAGATGCAGGTATTGACTTTGAATTTGTTGACTTTGGTGGAGGTGTAGGTATTCCTTACACTCCTGAAGAAAACATTGTGGACTTAGACAAATTTGCAGAAGTAAATGTAGGCTTATTCAAAGAAAAATTAGAACAATACGATATGGGCAATCCTACAATGTATCTCGAACCTGGAAGATACTTAGTTGGAGATGCAAGCGTACTTTTAGTAACTGTAAACAGTATCAAACAAAGCTACAGAAAATTCATTGGTGTAGATGGAGGTTTCCACACACTCTTAAGACCAGCAATGTATGATTCATACCACCACATTGTTGATGCAAGCAGAATGGATGCGGAAAACACTCAAACTGTCGATATTGCAGGAAACGTATGTGAATCCGGAGACTTATTTGCACGTGACAGATTAATGCCTGAAGTTGAAGAAGGGGATGTTTTAGGTATCTTAAATGCAGGAGCATACGGATTTACCATGTCATCCAACTACAACTCAAGACCATTAACATCAGAAATCTTAGTAACTGATGGAAAATGTTCTGTTGTACGTGAAAGAGAAACCTTTGAAGACTTATACGCAAAACAAAGCATTCCAGCACACTTAAAATAGGCTGATAATATGGTAGACTTGAAAGGATTAAAATTTTCAAAAATGCACGGAATAGGTAATGATTTTCCAATAATTGATGAATCAAAAGGAAAAGTCATTTCTGAAGAAGACAAACCTGAAGCATGCAGAATGTTATGTCACAGAAACTTTGGAGTAGGTGGGGACGGTGTTTTATTCGTAGAACCATCTGAAGTTGCTGATATTGGTTACAGAATGTTCAATCCTGATGGAAGCGAAGCTGAAATGTGTGGAAATGGTATTAGATGCTTTGGAGATTTTGTCTACAGAAAAGGTATTTTAAAACAGGAAAAAATGACTGTTGAGACAAGGGCAGGAATCAAAACAATTGAAATTACATTGGATAACGATGAACCTGTATTATTTAAAGTGGATATGGGATTATCAACATTCAAAACTTCTGAAGTCCCAATGACTGCTGATGAAGAAGAGTTCCTTGATGGGGAATTGAAAGTATTGGACACTACATTCAATGTTACAGCAATCAGTGTTGGAAATCCTCATGCTATTATCTTTGTTGATGATGTTGATGCAATTGACATTGACAAATATGGTCCAGCTATTGAAGCACATGAAGTTTTTCCTGAAAAGATCAATGTACACTTTGTTGAAGTAATCTCTAAAAACGAAGGTAAAATGAGAACTTGGGAAAGAGGTGCTGGTGTAACACTCGCATGTGGTACTGGTGCAACTTCAACTGCAATTTCCGGTTTCAAATTAGGATTATTTGACAGCAACGTATTGCTTCATTTACCTGGTGGTGACTTGAAATTCAATGTATATGAAAAAGATGATGCTCTTGGAGCTTTCATGGAAGGTCCTGCAGAGCTTGTTTATGATGGAGAATTCTAATTCTCCTTTTTTAAATTTTATAAGCATTAATTAATGTTATATCTTCGAAAAAGAAATGCTCTTTTTCAGCTATTTCTGAAATAAAACCTAATTTATCTAATTTTTCTAGTGTTTCTTCATTGCCTGACAGTGAAGACTGTATCATCTGCACAATTCCACCATCATTTAAATGATTTCTCACTTCATTTAAAAAGATATCAATAACTTTCCTACCATCTAATCCACCATCAAATGCATAATTTATGGTGTCATCTAAAACTTCCCCTTCTTCGGTCGGTAGATATGGAGTATTAAATAAAATTACATCAAACTTTCTATTTTTCACGGGTTCAAATAGGTTTCCAAACAAAATTTCAATATTTTCAATACCGTTTGCTTCAAAGTTTTTTCGTGCAAGTTCACATGCATCAAAATTGATGTCTGTTACTGTAACATTATCTGTAAGTCTTGAAGCATACATTGCAACAATGCCTGATCCTGTTCCAATTTCCAAAACACTTTGACCTTCACTGATTTGTAAATTATCTGCAAGAAGATAACTATCTTCCGCGGGAATATAAACATTGTCATCAATATTAATTATAAAATCCTGCATGGCAATCTATCCATTTAAAATTGAGTTTAGTTCTTTTGATAAAAATAGAATCTCTTCAGGGGTAATTACAACAACTCTCTCTTTGAGATATTGATTTAATTTTTCATCTTCAATTTCATTCATGCATTTTCTAATCTCTTTTTTATCGAGTTTGGTAATCACATGTCTGGAATCGATTAAAGCATTTCTAATCTTCTTGTTTCTGTGTTGGAATAATGCTTTTGTGAATTTAGAATAAATTTTAAAGTCTTCCTCTGAAATCTTATTTTCTTTAGGTGTTAGTTTTACAACAGTTGAGTCTATTTTTGGTTTTGGAATAAAACTTTCAGAGCTTACATCAGTTAACTTTTCAACATCACATTTAAAATATAGCATAGCAGAAAGTCTGGAATAATTTTTTGTTCCGACTTTACCGTTCATACGATTGGCAAATTCCTTTTGGTACATTAAAACAGCTAGATCAAAATCATAATCTAGGAATTTAAAGGTAATTGGTGATGAGATTTGATAAGGTAGATTGGAGATGATTTTATTGAATTTTGGAAATTCAACATTCAATGCATCTTCATTAAGTAACTCTACGTTATCTATTTTTTCGTCTTTAAGTCTTTTAGCTAAAATCTTGCAGATGTTCTCATCCTGTTCGATAGCTATTACTTTTTTAGCTTTTTTGGCAAGTTCAATTGTTAATGTGCCAATTCCGGTTCCGATTTCTAAGATTACATCTTCTTTATTGATGTTTCCAAAGTTAATGATTTGGTCTCTTTTATTTTTGTCAATCAAATAATTCTGACCAAGATTCTTATTTAACTTAATCCCGTTTTCGTTTAAGATGTCTTTAGTTATCTTGGAAAGGGAGGGGGAATTTTCACTATTCAATTTATCACTTATTGTTGATTTCTAGGTTTTCTTGGGACTTGGGTAAATATGTAATATTTACTTTTTCCTCTTTTAATTGCATTTTTGTCCAATTCTTGTTTAACCCTGTTTACAATCATTCCAGCAGGATCAGTCAATGTTGGGAGCCTTTCAGTTATGTCTTTGAAACTTTCAAATGGTTTTTCTTCTCTTGCATTAATAATGTCCCACATGTATTTTTTACCGATACCTGGAATTAGTTCGAGTGTGTGGAGTCTTGTACTAACTGCACCTGTTGTGTTGAAGAATTCAACATATTTTTCTTCATTAGATTCAACGATATCTCTGATTGTATAATCTAACTCGATTCTACTTGTTGCGGTTAGTCTTTCAAATGGCAATATTCCAAGAACTCTGTGAATTTTTGTTCTTTCTTGTCTGTTTCCACCAATGTATACATTGTCGCCAATTTCTAAATCAACGCCATGTTGTGGAACTAACTCGAGTAAAGTGAATTGTTCTGTACCAATAGCTTGAGCAATAGGTTTTCCGCCAAATTTGGACATATCTGACTTAACATAGCCTCGGCTTAAATAATCAAGAACAACGGCTTGCTGTTCTTTTTTTCTAGTTGGTTTTTTTCCATTTCTTTTTTTATTATCAACCATCTTTATCACTCACTATTGTTTTTATAAACTAAAATTAGCTATAAATAAACTATTTAATAAGTTTATTTGTTAACTATAATAAAGATATCTAAAAAAAGTAGCTATATAAAATAAAAATTATAAAAAAATAATAAAAAAAAGTGAATAGTTAAAAACTATTCTTCGATTTCGTATTGTTCTAAGAGTTCAAGAATTTTTTCCATATCTTCTTTTTCGATTTTACTAGGTTCTTTAGCGAGAATTAATCTTAAATCAGCTAAATCTTCTGGAACTAAATCAGCGATACGTACTGCAACTTTATCTCTTAGGCCAATTTCGCCTTGGAGTTTTTCGATGATTTCCTCTGAATCTTCAACGGAAAATCTTTTAAATCTTGCAAGATGATTTAAAGTAATGTTTTGCTCGTAGGTCAATTCATTGTCTTCTGAAAAATCTTCAAGAACTTTTTTTACTTCTGCACTTGATATTGGTTCACTTTCAATAATTTCTTTTCCAATCATAGAAATCATTTTTGTAATTTTAAGTGGTCAGGTCTTACGATTAACTCTTTAGCTTTGTTTCCTTCTTTTAAGGATACAATGTAAGCTTTACCTTTTTGACCAGTCACTTTTCCAGTTTTACCGTGGAATCTAGGAGCAGGTTGTCCTTTTTGAATACTTGGGTTGATAGTAATGTGAACTAAGTCGCCTTCTTCGAACCTTTGCATTCTGTTGGTAATAGGGTTGGTTCTACCTGGTCTTTGGGTTTTAGTCATCTTTTTTCTTGATCTACTTTTTAATCCTCTTGATCTTTGCATAATATAACCTCATTATCAGCTGTCTGGGTATATTTTTGAGTAATCTATGTTATCAGCTACCTAGTATTAAAAGCCCATAAATACTAGTAACATAGAATGTGAAAATAATATAATTATCACTCAGTAACATGATAATATTATAATTTTAGTTTAATGCTATTAATATACTTTTACTTTTTTAGTATTTTTTGGAAAATTTCATGTTTTTTGAAATTTTTTTAAAAATAATTTTTTTTAAGAATCTGCTGTTTTCAAGTCGTATTTTGTTAAAAAAAGAAAAAAAGTAGTAGATGGGTTTTCATCTACTATTTTGCAGTAATTTTTACAGTTTTACTTAATTTGTTGTAGTATGAACTACCGGCATATTTGATAACTGCGTTGTATTTACCTTTTTTGGTTAATTTGGTTATCTTAAAGGTTGCTTGACCTTTGCTGTTGGTTTTAGCAGTGTAGGTTTTGCCGTTAACTTTTAAGGTAACTTTGGTGTTTTTCATAACTTTGTTTACATTATTTTTTAAAGTTATGGTGTATTTTTTGGTTTTTACTTTAACTTTGAAGGTTTTTGCTTTTGCAGTTACTTTTACGGTTGCTTTTTTAATGGTGAGTTTTACAGATTTTGCAACAGCGTAATGAGTACCGTTTTCTGTGAAACTGATTTTAACTGAGTATGATTTAGGTGCTAAACCGCTTGTTGCGATTTTAATTTGTCCTTGGTCATTTGTAGTTAAGATTTTGGTTTTACCATTGATTAAAACACTTACTGCAGTGTTTTTAAGAGCATTTCCGTTTGCATCTTTTAAGGTTACAATCCATGATGGGTTTGTATTGTAGGTCATAACAAGATCTTTAGCGGTTAAAGTTGTTTTGACTTTGTTTACAAGGATTGTTGTGGTAGTTTTACTTGCTTTTTGTGTATTGTTTCCATTGTAGTATATGGTTACGTTGTTTTCTCCAACAATTAAGTTAGCTGCGTTAATTACAACTTTGGTTAATCCGTTTGTAGTTACGGTCATATTCATGCCATTGATACTAATAACTACTGGTAATGAAGTTTTAAGTCCTTCTTTGGTGGTTAAAATGCTGATTGTTGCATTTTCACCAATAGTTACTGTTGTACCTTCTGCAACGATGTTGGTATTGTATTTGTCAACATTTACTGGATTTGAGATGAATTCAATTTTGTCAAATCCTTCAATTTGGGTGAGTTCGGTATTTGTAAATGTCATAGTTGCACCAGCAGCGCTTGGTGCACAGTTGATTGTTCCTTGACCGTTTCTAACTTTACAGAGTATTCCGTTTCCATCATTCAATTCGATAATGATTGTACCGTTTAATGGGTTTCCAAAGTCATCTGTAACACTCACTTTGATTGTGAATGCTTCGCCAGCAGCAACAGTTTCAGGAGTGATTAAAGTAATGATTGCTTTTTTATCCGCATTTCCTTCAGCATTGTTTTTGCTCATATTTCCGTTTACTGCATCGTTTCCGGTTTTATTATTTGCAATTAAAATATTGTTTTTAATTGTGTTATTTTCAGTTGTTTTTAAGTCAATTGCATAGTCACCAGTAGTTTCAATCATGTTTCCAGTGATTACGTTGTTATTTGATAATACGGTTACGGTTCCTTTTGCGGTGTTGTTTGCAAAGGTAGTATTGGTTGCTGCTTTTGCAATGTTTACTGCACCGTTGATTTGGTTGTTTTTCACAATACTATTTTTAGCTGTGACTTTTAATTCACCAACAGTATTTTCGTATGCAAGGGAATTATCTTTTACGGTCATTGCTTTACCAACAGTGTTGTTGTAAGCAGTGTTTTCTTTACCTAAAGTTAATGCTCCTGTTACGTTGTTATTGTATACGATTGAACCTGGTTGGGTGGTCATACTTGATCCTTCGGTCATTGTGTTTCCGATGTAGGTGTTGTTGTATGGGTTTACTCCACCGAATGAGGTACTGATTGATGATTTGTATAAAGTGTTGTTTACAATTAAGTTATATGAACCTTCTACCATTAATCCTACAGATATTGAGGAACCTTCTTTACCATAAATTTTGTTATTTGAAACAGTGTTATGGTTATTTACAGGAGCTTTTGGTGTTTCAATTCCTGCAATATTGTATATATTTAAGTAGATGAGGTTTCCAACATTTCCTTCAGCTTTTACTGTGTTGTTGTCGAATGTACAGTAGTTTGCCCATGCGAATGTGAATGTTGTTGATCCTCCATTGTTTCTTGTGTAGAAGTAACTATTTTTGATTGTTACGTATGAAGAGTTGTCTCTAATTGATGTTGCTCCGACACCGGATCCTACTCTTTGGTCTTCTACAATGTTACTGATGTTGTCAAATACTACATTTGTGGTATTTGAAATCCAGAGTTGGGTGTTGTGGAAGTTGATTCCAGTAATGTTTGAGTTTGATCCTCCATGGGTTACAGCGAAACTGTTACCTGGACTTTCTCCGAGTAAACTGCCTGCTGTTGTATTTAAATCAATGTATGCATCACCAGTTGTTGATATTATGTTGACTGGTTTATTGATGTTCATTTGAACAGTATTTTTTTGATTTGGATTGATGATTGATCCTTGGAAGTCTAGTGTTGCTCCTTCTGGAACAGCATCAACTAATTTACCGCCGTTTGTTTGGTCGAAGTAGTATAAGTAATTGTCTTGGTTTACAATTCCGTTTAATACATATAATTCTGCATTTTTGGTGTTTTGTGCGAATTCTGGACCGTTGTAAGTAGTGGTGATTGTGTTTTCACCATCAATTAAGTCTGCATTGGAAATGGTTATGTTTGCAGTGTTGTTGGTTAAGTTAACAGTGTAGGTTTTTCCGTTGATTTCAATAGTTATGTTTCCTGTTGCGTTAGGGACATTGATGCTTACTGTTGCATCATTTCCAGTCCACACAGGGTTAGTAATAATATTGATGTCAGCGGTTGGTACATTATTTGTTATGTTATTTTCATTTGATACTTTAACTGCAACATTACCATATTTTGTATTTGCAATCAATGTGTTGCCAGTAACATTGTTTCCTGTAGATGTTTTTAAATCGATAGCATAATCTCCGGTAGTGGTAATTGTGTTATCTTTAATGTTATTATCATTTGAGTTTACAGTTATGGTTCCGTTAATTACATTGTTAGTAAATGTAGTGTTTTTTCCATTTTTAGCAATGGATACAACACCATTTATTGTGTTATCATAAATGATATTATTTGCTTTATTAACAGTTAATCCATTAATTGTGTTACCGTATACAGTAGCAGCATCGTTGATAGTCATTGAAGCAGCAGTATTGTTGTATGCGGTTGCACCAGTACCAATAGTCATGGTTTTAAGAACTGTGTTGTTATAAACAACAGATCTAGCACCAGTTGAGAATGTACCTGAAACATAGTTGTTATAAGCAATTGAATCAGGAAGAAGACTCATTGATGACCCATTGTATAAATTGTTGTTACGGATAATGTTGTTTGGAGACTCTGTATTTCCCCATTGGGTTGTAATGCCTGTACCTACATAATTGATGGTGTTGTTTTCAACTAAATTGTATGCACCAGATAATACAAGTGCCCAACATATGGCTGCACTTTTATTAGGGCTGAATATTCTATTATTTGTAATGTTGTTGTGAACATTTGCTAAAACGCCTTCAGGGACATCAACATTGAATGTAGTTAAGTAAATCATGTTTCCAACATTTCCTTCTACTTCAACGGTGTTGTTGTCAAAAGTACAATAGTCTGCCCAAGCGATTACAAGGGAACTTGATCCTCCATTATTTCTTGTGTAGAAATAACTGTTTTTAACGGTTACATAAGTTGAGTTTGCTCTGATTGAGGTTGCTCCGACACCGGATCCTACTCTTTGATCTTCGATTATATTACTAATATTATCTAAAATAACATGGGTGGTATTGAAAACCCAAAGTTGGGTGTTATGGAATCTAATTCCAGTCATATTTGTGTATGATCCTCCACGGCTGATGGTGAATCTGTTTCCAGGGTTTTCACCAAGTAAACTGCCTGCGGTTGTGTTTAAGTCAATGTATGCATCATGAGTACTGGATATAATATTAACTGGTTTACTTACATCAAAATATATATTTACGCTTTGATTGTTGTTTATTATTGATCCTTGGAAGTCTAGTGTTGCTCCTTCTGGAATAGTCTCAACTAATTTACCGCCGTTGGTTTGGTCGAAGTAGTATATGTAATTATCTTGGTTTACAATTCCGTTTAATACATATAATACAGTAGAATTGGTGTTAGATATGAATTCTGGACCGTTGTATGTGGCGGTGATTGTGTTTTCACCATCAATTAAGTCTGCATTGGAAATGGTTATGTTTGCAGTGTTGTTGGTTAAGTTAACAGTGTAGGTTTTTCCGTTGATTTCAATAGTTATGTTTCCTGTTGCGTTAGGAACATTGATGCTTACTGTTGCATTGTTTCCAATCCAAACTGGATTTGCGACAAAAGAAACATTTGCTAATTCTTTTTCTTTTACATTTATTATTCCAGTTGCATTATTTGCGTTGTGTGTATCGTCTCCATTGTAGTATACGGTTACTTTGTTTTCACCTATGGTTAAACTACTGGAAGTTATTATTATATCAGTCCAACCTTGGTTGTTGGTGGTTCTGGTTATGTTTTCACCGTTTATGTTTATGGTTACTGGGAGTGAAACGAGTAATCCTGATTCTTGTGTAGTTTTGATCTGTATTGTCGCATTTTCTCCTTCTGTTACGTTTGTTCCTTTTACATAAACATGTGTGTTGTATTTCCCAGATGTTATTGTAGGTTCTTCATTATTCTCATCAGCAGTCAATGCAGAATTTTTATCCACACCACCTGCTTGTTTATCATTGCTTACTGAAAGAGATTCATCTCCTGAATCTATTTCAGATAATTCATCGGTTACAGTATCATTTGATGCTGCACTTATTGCACTTACGCAGCACATCAATACCATAACTAGTGTAATTAAAATTAAAAAATTCTTTATTCTCATATAAACTAAATCTCCAAAATTTGATAGTTAGTTACGAAAATTAATAATTCAAGTAAATTTTATTAATTTTCATTATTATTTTTATTAAATAATATATTTAAATTTATCAATTTAACTTTAATAAAAATTTAATTTATAGGAATATTGATTTGCTAATGTAATTTGAAAAATAAGAATTATTGTGTGGTTTTAAGGGTGTTAAAAAAATGGTGTGTGAAGATAACAATTTAGTTATCTTCGAATCTTCTTCTGTCAATTAATTCTTGACGTTTACCTGGGTTCCATCCTCCGGATGCAGATTTAGCACGTCCAACTTGTTGTACGTAACCGGTAATTCTATCATACCATTCTACATCTTCTTTTTCACCACAGGTAGGACAAACATTGTTTAATCCTTTCATTAAAGTTTTACATTTAAGACAGAAACTTAATGCTGAACTGTAAGCCCAGAATCCAATATCGGATTTTCTAGCAATTTTATTAGTTAAACTCATTAATGAATCTGGATCGGAGTAGGATTCTCCCATGAATGCATGGAAAATGTGTCCACCAGGAGTAATACTGTGGTATTGTTCTTCAATTTTGATTTTTTCGATAAGTGAAAGACCGGTATCTACTGGTACGTGGGAAGAGTTTGTGTAGTAATTAGCATTTCCTTCACCTTGTACAATAGCTTGGTCTCCGAATTGTTTTTTATCGAGAGTTGCAAATCTGTAAGCAGTAGATTCAGCAGGGGTTTGAATAACAGACCATCTGAGTCCAGTTTCATCTTTTAATTGGTTTGCTCTATCATTGATGTATTCAATACATTTTACACCAAATTTGTTTGCATCAGCATTTTCGATACCTTCGCCGAATAATGAGGATAACATTTCGTTAAGTCCAACGAAACCGAAGGATAAAGTTGAGTTTTGGATTCTGTAGTATGAATCTTCTGCTACTTGTTGTTTTAAGAATGGTAAAATGTGGAAATCGTTTAAACATTTTAATCCTTGTTCTCTTCTGAGCATTAATGTTTCAACTGCAAGATCCATGTAAGCATCTAAGTATTCGAATACTTGGCTTTCATCTCTGGATTGGTATCCGATTCTTGGTAAGTTTAAGGTAACGTAAGCGAGGTTACCAGTTCTTAAACAGTCTTGGTCCCAGTCACCAGTCCAAGTATCTTGTAAACAGGTTCTGCATCCCATGTAGTTTGCCATTTTTCCTCTGTATTTAGGGAACATGTTTACGAAGTAGGATGAACCGTATTTTGCAGATAATTCGTGAACTAATCTGATATCTTCTTCGTATTCACTGGTCATTGTTTCTTTACGGAGGGTGTAGATAGTGTTAGGGAATAAATGAGGTTTTCCTTCGTTATCTCCTTCGAGTAAAGTTTCAGTGAATGCTCTTTGGATTAATCTGGTTTCTTCTTCGAAGTCAGCATAGGTTCCAACTACTTGTCCTTTTGGTCCGTATGCGGTTTCTTCTTTCAAGAAGTCTGGAACACCAAATTCTAATGCCATACTGGTAAATGGAACTTGGGATCCTCTTGCTGCATATGCCATGTTTAAGTTGTAAACGAGCATTTGAACTGATTGTTTGATTTCGTCGTAGGTTCTGCCTCTTGCGAATGGTGCTACAAATACGTTCCAGAGGGACATTCCTTGTCCTCCAGACATGTTTTGTTGTGCTGCAAGCATGATTTCACCAGTGTGGTTCATTAAAGTTTCCATATGGTTTGGTGCACCTGCAATGGAGGTGTGGTCACCGGTACCGTCTACTTTAAGTCCGTATTTGATGAATGTTCTGATATCGTGTTGCATACAGTTTAAAGGTCTTCCAGCGAAGAATTCTAAATCGTGAATGTGAATGTCACCGGACATGTGTGCATCTGCTAAGTTTGCAGGGAGCATTTTTAAGAGTGCATATTGTTTTAATGCTTCGTCTGCTACATGTTTGTGAATACTTTCAGGGTTGTGAATCATGTTTGCGTTATCTCTGTTACCGTTTTCAATTAAGTTGGTAATGTTGTATACAGGAATACCTAAACGGGTGTAACGGCTTCTTAAATCTTCTAATCCGTATTCCACTAATTTAGTGTTAACGATTTCCCTGATCATTGGAGCAGTCAAGTATTCTACGTTTAATTTTTTGAGTTCTTTCCAAGTTTCGGTTGCAATTTTGAATGCAGTTTCTTGGCTTGCTCCAGTTTCTTCAATTAAAGTGTTTGCGATTCTAGATAAATCGAATGCTTCAATAGTATCTCTTGAAGTACGTACTTTTAATCTGGTACTTGCTAAGTATTTGTTTGCAATTTCGGAATCAATGTCTTCTAAACATTCGTGTACAATTTTTTTAATTTCTTTGGTTTTGATTCCGTCGTGTAATTGGGATACTACAGTTGCTACAATTTTGTCAGATTCAAAAAATGGAGTTTCAACCATTACTAATGATTTTACTAATTTTTCATAGCTGAATCTTTCTTTAATTCCATTATTTTTTTCTACATTTATTTTTGCAGATTCTTTTAAACTTTTTCCTAATTCTGAAGTTCTTTCCATTTAAAACACACCATTTTCTGTTAATTAAATGTAATCATAAATTCGAGAGCGAGTGCTCTCACATACAATAATGTATGTTTTGTCATGTATAATAATACGTTCGTATTGCTACGAACTTCTATTAATACATTGATTTTTGTAGTATATATAATGTTCGCCTTGCATCGAACAAGTTCAATAATACTAGACTCTTTCAAAAACTTTGTTGATTTTCAAAATCGTTTTTTCGATTTTGGTTTCAAATTAAATCTCTGCGATATATTCGTTTTAAAACACCTCGTTTGGTCTTGAATGTTCGTTTCCTTGATTTTGGCATTGTTTTTTG